>JANQGL010000132.1 GCA_028277325.1 Magnetospira sp. | reverse complement strand
AAGTCCGACGTATAGCTCTTCCGTTTCTTCATCTCGTCACTCCAGATGGTCAAATCGTAATTTACCATCCGGTCCGGGATTCCGGGGGAGGGTCACGGCGGATTGCCCGGGCCGGCCGGGCATGGTACCTGTTGGGCACGGTTTTTCCGCCCGGGGAGTCCCGCCATGCGAGTCGCCGTCGTCGTCCTTGCCGCCCTGCTCGCCGGTGCCCCGCCGGCCACCGCCCAGGGCCTGCTGGACACCCTGTCGAAAAAGGTCCTCGGAGAGAGTGGCGCGGCGGCGCCCTCCGCCGCCTCCGCGCTGACCGACGATCAGATCATCCGGGGCCTCAAGGAGGCGCTGCGGGTGGGCGTCGACTCGGTGGTCGGGCAACTGGGCACGGCGGGCGGATTCGCGGCCGATCCGCAGGTCCGCATCCCGCTTCCGCGGACGCTCGACGACCTGCGCGGGATGCTCGCCGGATTCGGGATGTCGGGCCGGCTCGACGACCTGGAGGCGCGCATGAACCGCGCCGCCGAGCTTGCCGCGCCGCAGGCCAAAGACCTGTTCCTGAAGGCGATTTCCGACATGACCCTGGACGACGCGCGGGCCGTCTACGACGGCCCCGAGGATGCGGCGACGGGCTATTTCGCGGACCGCATGACGCCGGACCTGAAGGCCGCCATGCGGCCGATCGTCGACGACACCCTGGCCGAGGTGCAGGCGGTGCGCCTCTATCAGGGCATGGTGCGGCAGGTCAGGGCGATGCCCGTGGCGCCCAACCTCGACCTGGACCTGAGCGACCACGTGCTCGACGCGGCGCTGGACGGGATCTTCCACTATCTCGCCCGGGAGGAGGCGGCGATCCGCGCCGATCCGGCCAAGCGGGTGACCGAGATCCTGCGGCGCACCTTCGGGACCGATTGAGTTCCTTCAACCACGCATGCGAGGGGAAGTGTGAGATGATCGTCACCACCACCGACAGCGTCGACGGCCGCCAGGTCGCCGAGTACCTGGGCGTCGTCGCCGGCCAGGCCGTGATGGGCACCAACGTGTTCAAGGATTTCTTCGCCGGGATCACCGACATCCTGGGCGGCCGCTCCGGGTCCTACGAAAAGGAACTCCAAAAGGCCAAGGACCTGGCCATGGAGGACCTGATGGAGGCGGCGGCCGAACTGGGCGCCGACGCGGTGGTCGGGGTCGACCTGGACTACGAGCACATCGGCACCGGCGAGAAGTCGATGCTGATGGTCAGCGTCAACGGCACCGCCGTCAAGCTGGGCTGACCCGATCCGCGCATCGGCGGCGACGCCTCGGGACGCTTGCCGCGGGCGTCGACTCCCCGATCAGTAGAGGCCGCCGGTTCCCACGGCCGGGCTGCCGGTGGCGCCGAACCCGGGGCCGGTCGGGCCGCCGCCTCCGCCGTCCGAATCGAGCGAGGGCACGGTTCCCGGCTTGAAGGCCTCGAGGATCACCGCGCCTTCGGCGGCGCCGAGCGCGGCCGGCTTGCCGGTACGGGCGTCGACCTGGACCAGGCGGATATCGTCCGGAATCCGGAACGGAATCATCGGGGCGTCGGTCAGGGCCTCGGCCATGAACGCCTTGAACACCGGCGCGGCGACGCTGGACCCGGTTTCCCGGGCACCCAGCGAGCGCGGTTCGTCGAACCCCATGAACACGCCCACCGCCAGATCGGGGGAAAAGCCGATGAACCAGGTGTCCAGGCTGTCGTTGGTGGTGCCGGTCTTGCCGGCCAGGGGACGCCCGAGGCTGGCGATGCGCCGTCCGGTGCCGCGCAGCACCACGCCCTCCAGCATCGAAACCACCTGAAACGCGCTGGCCGGCGCGGTGAGCTGCGGCCGGGTGTCCGGGATCTTCGGCACCGGCTGTCCGGTCCAGGCATCGGCCCGGCAATCGACGCAGGGGCGGGTGTCATGCCGGAACACGGTGCGCCCGCGCCGGTCCTGGACCCGGTCGATCAGGCTCGGCGAGATTTTCTTGCCGCCGTTGACCAGCATCGCGTAGCCGGTGGTCAGGCGCAGCAGGGTGGTCTCGGCGGCCCCCAGCGACATGGCCAGGGTCTGCGGCAGGCCATCGACCACCCCGAACCGCTCCGCGTAGCCGGCCACCACTTCCATGCCCAGGCTCTGGGCGAGGCGCACGGTCATCAGGTTGCGCGATTTCTCGAGGCCGAGGCGCAGCGTGCTCGGCCCGTAGAATTCCCTCGAATAGTTGGACGGCCGCCACTTGGGCAGTCCGGGTCCCTGATCGATCACGAACGGCGCGTCGAGCACGATCGAGGCCGGGGTGTAACCGTGGTCGATGGCGGCCAGGTAGACGAACGGCTTGAACGCCGACCCCGGCTGCCGGGCGGCCTGGGTGGCGCGGTTGAATTCGCTTTCGGCGAACGAGAACCCGCCCTGCATGGCGAGCACGCGGCCGGTGTGCGGGTCCATGGCCAGGATCGCCCCCTGGATCTCCGGCATCTGACGCAGGCCGTAGGTGTCGGGCGGGATCGTCTCGCGCGCGGCGTCCGTCGCCTCCGGGTCCGGCGCCAGGCGTTCGACGAGGATCAGGTCGCCGGTCGACAGCACGTCGGAGACCCGCCGGACGTCGGCGCCCCGTTTCTGTTCCGGCAACTGGGCGCGGGCCCAGCGGACGTCCGAATAGGGCAGGGTTCCGGTCGTCGCGTCGGCGAACATCAGGTCCGCGGTCCTGGCGGTCACCTTGGTCACCGCGGCGACCCGCCAGGGTCCGGGCAGGCCGGGCGGCGGCGTGCGGGCACGCAGCCGGTCGAGGGCGTCGGGCGGCAGCCTGGCGGAGTCCGGGTCGTTCAGGGTGCCCAGCGGACCCCGGTACCCGTGGCGCCGGTCGTAGGCGATCAGGCCCTCGCGCAGGCTGCGCCGGGCGATGTCCTGAAGGCGCGGGTCGAGGCTGGTGCGCACCGACAGGCCGCCGCCGTACAGGGCGCTCTCCCCGTACAGTCCGGCGATCCGGCGCCGGACCTCCTCCGCGAAGTAGTCGGCGTTGGCGAACTTGGTGGCGGCGCGGGTGCGCACGGTCAGCGGCTCGTCGCGCGCCCGGCCGGCCTGCGCGGCATCGACCCAGCCTTCCTCGGCCATCCGCCCGATGACCCAGTCGCGGCGCGTCTTGGCGGCCTCCGGACGACGGCGCGGGTCGTAGTTGTTGGGGGCCTTGGGCAGCGCGGCGAGGAACGCCGCCTCGGCGATGGTGAGTTCGTCGAGCGACTTGTTGAAGTAGTTGAGGGCGGCGGCGGCCACCCCGTAGGAGCCGTAGCCCAGGTAGATCTCGTTCAGGTAGAGTTCGAGAATCCGCTCTTTCGGCAGCGCCCGCTCGATGCGCAGGGCGAGGATCGCCTCCTGGATCTTGCGCCGGTAGGAGACTTCGTTGGTGAGCAGGAAGTTCTTCGCCACCTGCTGGGTGATGGTGGAGGCGCCCTGCAGGCGGCGTCCGCTCCCGACGTTGCGCAGGTTGGTGATCGCGGCGCGCAGGATGCCCTGCGGGTCGATGCCCATGTGGTGGTAGAAATTCTGGTCCTCGGCCGCCAGAAAGGCGTGGACGACGCGGCGCGGCATCGCGCCGATCGGCACGAACACCCGCTTCTCGATCGCGTATTCGGTCAGCAGCCGGCCGTCTCCGGCATGGACCCGCGTCGTCACCGGCGGCTCGTGGTCGGCCAGCTGCTGGTGATCGGGCAGGCCGCGCCCGAACTCGTAGAACACGTACAGGGCGCCCCCCGCCGCGCCGACGCCGGCCAGCAACAACAGCAGCACAAGGACGAGCAGGAGTCGCGCGATCATGCCTTCGATTTCCGTCTGCGGCGCCATTTATACATGCCCGGGCAAATGCCGGCCATGCGGAAAAAAAACGGCGCCGGTGGCCCCGGTTTCGCGGCCGGTCCCGCGACGTCGCCCCGCCAGGGTCGACCGTCGCGCCATTGAGCCGCGCCACGGCATGCCGCATGATCGCGGGAGGGAACCGCCCGGTGCCCGGCCGGGGTGGCGCGGCGGCCCTTTCCAGGGAGGCGCCCGTGGTTGAAATACTGGCGATGCTGGCCGCCGCGGTGATCGCGGTGCTGCTGTTCAACCGGCTGGGGCTGGGCACCATCATCGGCTACCTGGCGGCCGGCGCGGCGATCGGCCCGAGCGGCCTGCAGCTGGTCACCGATCCCGACGACATCCGCCACGTGGGCGAGTTCGGGGTGGTGTTCCTGCTGTTCATGATCGGCATCGAGATCAAGCCGCGCCGCCTGTGGGTGATGCGCAAGGTGCTGCTCGGCCTGGGCGGCGCGCAGGTGCTGTTGACCGGGCTCGCCTTCTCGCTCATCGCCCGCATGGTGGTCGACCTGCCGTGGGCCACCGCCGGGGTGATCGGGTTCGGGCTGGCCCTGTCGTCGACCGCCTTCGCGGTCCAGATCATGTCCGACAAAGGGCAGCTCTCCACCCAGTGGGGTCGCGCCAGTTTCTCGATCCTCCTGATGCAGGACCTGGCGGTGGTGCCGCTGGTGGCCCTGGTGCCGCTGATCGCATCGGGCGGATTCGACCTGTCGGAAAGCGTCGGCCTGGCGGTTCTCGAGTCGCTGGCCATCCTGGCCGGGGTCCTGGCGGTCGGCCGCTTCGCCACCGGCCCGGCGCTCAAGCTCATCGCCCGCGAGCGCAGCGAGGAAGCTTTCGCGGCGGCCGCCCTCCTGCTGGTCCTCGGCACCGCCTGGCTGATGGACGTCGCCGGTCTGTCGATGGCAATGGGCGCCTTCGTGGCCGGGACCCTGATGGCCGAGAACGAGTACCGCCACCAGATCGTGGCCGATATCGAGCCGTTCCGGGGACTGCTTCTGGGATTGTTTTTCCTCAGCGTCGGCATGGCCATCGATCCGAACGCGATCATCGGCCACCTGTCCCTGGTGGTCGGCGGCACGCTGGCCCTGTTGGGGCTGAAAACGCTGATCGTGTTCGTCATCGCCCGCCTGGCGCGGCTCGACACCGGGGGGTCGATCCGCGCCGCGTTCCTGCTGTCGCAGGCCGGCGAGTTCGGCTTCGTCCTGTTCACCCTGGCCGACAACGACGGCATCCTCCCCGACGGCTGGCTGGAGCCCCTGGTTTCCATCGCCATTCTCAGCATGGCCCTGACGCCGCTGATGACCCGCCTGGGCGGGTGGCTGGCCGACCGCCTGGGATCGCACCCGACGTCCGAGGAGGCGGCGCGCGCCGAGGCGGGGCCGGTGGTCATCGTCGGGTTCGGGCGCGGCGGTGCCATGGTCGGGCGGATGCTGGGCAGCGTCGAGGTGCCCTGGGTGGGGGTGGACCGCGACGTCGACCGGGTGACCGCCGGCCGCGCCGCCGGGCATCGGATCTTCTTCGGGGATTCAACCCGCGAGGACCTGCTGCGGGCGGTCGGCGTCCCGCGCGCCCGCCTGGTGGTGGTCACGTTGGACGATACCGAGGCCGCCGCCAAGGTGGTGCGCGCCGTATACCGTCTGCGGGCCGATTTGCCGATCCTGGCGCGCGCCAAGGATTCCGCGACGGCCGACCTGTTCCGGCAACTCGGCGCCACGCAGGCGGTGCCGGAAACCCTGGAGGCGAGTATCCGGCTGGGCCGCATCGCCCTCGACACCCTGGGCGTCAGGGCGCGGGAGGAGCTTGAAAGGCCGTAGCTCGTTATGGCTTGCTTTTTCGGGCTCCTCGACGTTGGAAGTGGAATTTGTCTGGCATGGAAGCACGCGCGGATCGCGACTGGACATCTCTGCACGTGGCCGCCCATTGCGGACAGGCGCTTTCGAGCTTCGGATTCGGGACGCTAGTGCACCGACTCCGACAAAAGGTGCACCTTTTGTCGGCCCGGCGCCCCAGTCAAGCATTTGTTTGTGCAGCGATTCACCAAACGAATGTCGACCT
>JANQGL010000252.1 GCA_028277325.1 Magnetospira sp. | reverse complement strand
GACCTGGCCGATCCGCGGACCTACGCGGACGTGGTGGCGCTCGCCGAGTCGGCGCGCGAGGCGATCCTGCACGCCGACCTGATCAACAACGTGCATCTGGTGTCGTTCGCGCCGGGCCGCCTGGAGTTCCATCCGGCCGACGGCGCGCCCGAGGACCTGGCGCACAAGATCAAGCGGTTCCTCGACGCCCGCACCGGGCGCCCGTGGGCGGTCGGGGTCACCAACGCGCCCGGCGCGCCGACCCTGGACCAGCAGCGGGCGGCGCATGCCGCCGAACTGCGCGCCGGGGTGGCCGACCATCCGACGGTGCGCGCCGTGCTCGACGCCTTCCCCGGCGCCGAGGTCAGCGCGGTGACCGAGCACGGCGGCCTGCCCGGTCCGGAAGATCCCGAGGAGTAGGGCCTGTAGGCAATCATCTTGGGAGCCTCGGTTGGCGTGAAATCGGCCCGGCTCCAAGAGCGAGGAGGCAGCGAACATGGCGGACATCCGGCACGACGACGACGTCGACAAGCGGCGACTCGGGCGACTGATCGCCGGCGCCGCGGCGACTCTTGTCCTGGCCTCCGTGGCCGGGGTGTGGCTGGCCGTGAGCTACGTGGGCTCGGAGCGCCAGCGGGCGATGCAGGAATGGCAGATCCGCCTCGGCATCGTCGCCGACAGCCGCGTCGCCGCGGTGGAGGACTGGGTGCAGGGCAATCTGGCCGCGCTGTCGGACCTGGCCGCCAACGAAAGCCTGCAGCTCTATCTCACCGAGCTCGCCTTCGCGCAGTGGGACCGGGCGCAGGTCACCGACGAGGCGGCACAGGCCGGCTACCTCTACAACCTCCTGGCCGCCGCCGCCGAACGCGAGGGATTCGCCGGCCCGCCGTCGGAGTCCGCGGCGATCGCCAACGTGGCGCGACCGGCCCTGGCCGGGATCGCCCTGGTCGCCGGCAACGGCGACCCGCTGGCCGCCACCCCCGGCATGCCGCCCCTGGAGGGCGCCCTGGCCGCCGCCTATGAGTCGGCGATCGGCGGCGACGCGACCCTGATCGACATGTTCCGGTCCGAGGCCGGGCCGGTCACCACGGGCTTCGCGCTGCCGGTCTACGGCCTGCAGGACGACCCGGGCGGATCGGGCATCGGGGTGGTGATCGGGGTCCGGGTGGTCGGCGACGGCCTGTACCGGCGCCTCAGGCAGCCGGGCGAGATCGCCCGCACCGCGGAGACCTATCTGGTGCGCGACGACGGCACCACGGTGACCTACCTGTCGCCGCTGGCCGACGGCACGCGGCCGCTGGAGCTGAGCCTGGACAAGACGACCCCGGACCTGGGGGCGGCGTTCGGGATCGCCAACCCGGGGGGGTTCGCGGTCGGCCGCGACCACGCCGGCGCGGAGGCCCTGATCACCGCGCGCGCCGTCGCCGGAACGCCGTGGACCCTGGTCCGCAAGGTGTCGCGCGACGAGGCGATGGCGCCGGTGGACAGCCGCCTGAACACCATCCTCGCCGTCCTGGTGCTGCTGATCGTCGGCGTCGCGGTGACCATCGTCGCGGTGTGGCGGCACGGCACCTCGCTGCGCGCCGCGCAGGCGGCGTCGCGCTTCAAGGTGGCGGCCGAGCGGTTCGAGAACATGGTCAAGTTCATGCGCGTGGTGACCGACAGCCAGCCGACCGAGATCGTCGCGGTGACCGCCGAGGGCACCTACACCTACGCCAACAGGACCGCCGCCGAGGCGGCCGGCATGGCGCCCGAGGACATGATGGGCAAGAACGTCGCCTCGGTGGCCGGGCCGATCGTCGCCGGCGCCTACGCCGAGATCAACGGCCGGGTGATCCACAGCTTCGCGCCGGAGCGGGCGGTCAAGGGGTTCGACGACGGCGAGGGCGGCACCCGCTGGATCCGCTCCGCCCACATGCCGCTGCGCGGCGACCGCGACTACCCGCCGGCCTCGCTGATGATCCTCGACGACATCACCGACCTGACCCTGGAGACCGAACGCTCCAAGCGGCGCCTGATGCAGCTGGTCGACACCCTGGTCGGGGTGGTCGACCGGCGCGATCCCCATTCGGCCGACCATTCGGCGCGGGTCGCCGAGGTGGCGCGGGCGGTGGCCGAGGAAATGGGCCTGGACGACGTCCATCAGTCGACCGCCGACATGGCGGCCCGTCTGATGAACCTGGGCAAGATCTACATTCCGCAGGAGGTGCTCGCCAAGACCTCCGGCCTCACCGACGCGGAGAAGGCGCTGCTGGCCGGCAGCGTCGAGGTGAGCGCCGAGATGGTCGAGAAGGTGGAGTTCGAGGGTCCGGTGGTGGAGACCCTGCGTCAGATCAACGAGACCTGGGACGGCCGCGGACGACTCGGCCTGACCGGCGAGCGGACCCTGGTCACCGCCCGCGTGGTGGCGGTCGCCAACGCCTTCGTCGGCATGCTGAGCCCGCGCGCCTGGCGCGACGGCCACGACATGGACGGGGTGATCGCCCGCCTGACCGAGGCCGCGGACACCGACTTCGACCGCAGGGTGGTGCTGGCCCTGGTCCATCACCTGGAGAACAAGGGCGGGCGCGCCAAGTGGGCCCACTTCGGGACCCCGCCGGCCGAGGCGTGATCGGCTCGGGCGCCGGAGACCGGAGCCGGAACTACCCCGAGCCGCCCGGCGGTCGTCCGGACCCTCGGTCCGCGGCGCGGCGGCGCGCCACCTCGGCGACCCGGCGCCGAAACGCCGTCTCGATGTCGCGCGCCTTGTGGTCCATCAGCATCCGGACGATCCGCTTCATGCCGGGTCCCGGCAGGTCCAGTTCCATTTCGAATCCCACCTCGGTCCCGGTGTCGCGCGGCGCGAAGGTCCAGCGCAGCAGGAACCGCACCGGGAACCCGTCCAGCGATCGGACGGTGATGTCGTGCGGATAGGTGACGGTGGTGCGGCTGCGGAAGCGGGTGGTCAGCGGCCCCCAGCCATACAGGTTGTCGCAGGTCAGAACGTCCCCGTCGCGGCGCAGGACGCGGGCCGACTTGCAGTCGGGCAGGAACTCCGGATAGCGTTCGACGTCCACCGCGACGTCGAACAGCAGGTCCAGGTCGTAGGGCAGGACGCTGCGGCGGACGGCCCGCGCCATAATCTACGTCCGGACGCCGCCGGCCAGCCACGCGCCGCGCCGGGCGTACAGCAGAAACAGCGCCGCGCTGACGTTCATGATCAGGGCGTAGGTGATGGCGGGCACCACCATCGGCGGGCTGTCGAGCAGGGTCACCGCCACGAAGATCGACAGAGCCGCGTTCTGAAGCCCGCATTCCAGGGTGATCGCGATGCCGTCCGCGCGGTCCAGCGACAGCAGCCGGGCGGTGCCGCCGCCGAGCCCCATGGTGGCCAGGTTGAGGACCAGCAGCGGCAACCCGATGTCCCGGAAATTGGCCACGATGTCGTCCATCTGGCCGACGAAGGCGCCGGCCACGATGACCGCGAAGACCACGGTGGCCAGCCGCCGCGCCGGTCGCGACAGGCGGTCGGCCCAACGGCTCCGCCAGTGGCGGACCGCCATGCCGAGGGCGATGGGAAGGCCGGTGATGACGAACACGCCGGCCATCACCCGCCCGACCGGCATCGCGATCGGCGTCGATTCGCCCATCAGGAGGGCTTGCGAGAGCCCGATGATCAGCGGCAGGGTGACGATCCCGAGGAGGCTGGTCAGCGCGGTCATGGAAATCGACAGGGCGGCGCTGCCGCCGGCCAGGGTGGTCAGCAGGTTGGACGTGATGCCGCCCGGCGAGGCGGCGAGGATCATCAGGCCGACCGCGAATTCCGGGCGGCCGTCGTAGGACAGCGCCAGGGCGAGGCCGATCATCGGCAGCAGGATCATCTGATTGCCCAGGCCGACGAGCACCGGCCGCGGCCGCCGGGCCACGCGTTCGAAGTCGCGCGGCCGGAGGTCGAGCCCGATGGCCAGCATGATGAAGGCGACGCCGAGCGGCAGGAAGCTTTGCAGAAGGCTGTCCATGGCGACTCCTGGCGCGGTTATCCGGCGAGCAGCAGGCCGAGCCCGGTCGCCGCGACCAATAGCGCCTGCACGGCGGCGCTCCGGCCCAGCAGGACGTTCAGGCCCGGTCCCGGCGGCGTGCGCCGGAACCGACCGGCGGCGGCGGCGGCCGGCGGCAGGGCGATCAGTCCGGCCAGCCCGGCGGGGTCCATCAGGCCGCCGGCGACCAGCCCGCCCAGGCCGGCGAAGGGGGCCAGCATCAACGCGGCGTAGACCCGCCGCGACCAGGCGAGGCCGGCTCGGATCGCCAGGGTGCGGCGTCCCGCCCTGGCGTCGCTGAGCGAATCCCGGGTGTTGTTGACCAGCAGCACGGCGGCGGCCTGCAGGCCGACCAGCAGGCCCCAGGCGGCGACCGCCGGGGTCGGAGTCAGGCCATGCACATGGTAGGTCCCGGCGACCGCCGCCAGGCCGAAGAACAGGATCACGAACCCCTCCCCGAGCGGGGTGCGCGACAACGGCCAGGGGCCGCGCGAATAGCCGTAGCCGGCGGTCAGCGAGGCCAGGCCCAGGGCGACGATCGGCCAGCCGCCCAGCCAGGCCAGGTAAAGCCCGCCGAGGACGGCAAGGGCGAACGCCAGATAGCCGGCGGCGAGCACCTGCCGCGGGGTCGCCCAGCCGCGTTCGGTGATCCGCGTCGGGCCGAAACGTTCGATCCGGTCGGTGCCGTTGAGGAAATCGGCGGCGTCGTTGATCAGGTTGGTGCCGGCCTGGATGGCGGTCGCCGACAACGCCGCGATCAGTCCGGCCGCCGGGTGCGCCACCGTCTCGCCCGAGGCCCAGGCGAGGGTGGTGCCGGCGATCACCGGGTTGATCGACAGGGCCAGGGTGCGCGGCCGGATGGCGCGCCACCACAACGCGGCGCCGCGCGGCGCCGCGACCGCGAAGCTAGTGGAGTTTCCGTCCAGCATGAATGGCGGCGATTCCAAACGAGAGATTGCGATAGGTCACGTCCTCGAACCCCTGCGCCGCCATCGCCGCCGCCAGGCTGTCCTGGTCGGGGAAGGCGCGGATGGAGTCCACCAGATAGCGATAGGCCTCGCGCCGTCCGGCCACCAGGGCGCCGAGGCGCGGGATGGCGTGTCGCGAATAGGGATCGTAGAACGGCCGCAGCCAGGGCGCGGCGCGGCTGAACTCCAGGCACAGCAGGCGGCCGCCGGGGCGCAGCACGCGGCGCATCTCGGTCAGCGCCGGCGCCCGCTCGGTGACGTTGCGCAGGCCGAAGGCGATGGTCAGCAGGTCCAGGCGGTCGTCGGGGAACGGCAGGGCCTCGGCGAATCCGGCGACCCAGCCCAGCCCATGCGACGCGGCCCGGGCGCGCCCGGCCGCCATCATGCCCGCGGACGGATCGCAGACCGTCACCGCCCAGCCCCGGTCGGCCAGCCGGCGCGCGATGTCGCCGGTGCCGCCCGCCAGATCGACCGCCAGGCCCGGTCCGTCGCCGGCCAGCGCCGCCAACCGGTGTTTCCACAGCCGGTGGACGCCCAGGCTCATCAGGTCGTTCATGAGGTCGTAGCGCGACGCCACCCGGTCGAACATGGTCCGGATGTCGCGGCGGCGGACGGCGGCCGGCGGATCGCCGGCCAGCGTGACGAGGGAGGCTTCCGTGACCATGGCCGGGCGAACGTAGCAGGGCGCATGGGGCCTGTCCAGGTGCGGCACCGCGGCGGTCACGCGGCGGGAGTCTCGACCGGCGCCCACAGCATCGGCACGGTCGTGATACCCTGGCTGATCACTTCCGGGCCGGTCGCCTTGAATCCCAGGGCGGCGTAGATGTGGGCCGACACCGGCGCGGCGTCGACCGTCATCCAGTGCCAGCCGCCGGCGATGCGCACCGCCTCGAACAACTGGCGGCCGAGGCCGCGCGTCTGGAATCCCACGTCGACGAAAAGCAGCGCCAGGTGGCCGTCCGGTCGCGCCTCGACATAGCCGACGGGCCGGCCGCCGAGCAGGCCGACGCGGGCCAGGTGGCCGCTCGCCACCCGCGCCGCCATCACCTTGGCGTCGACATGGGCGAGGAAGGTGGTCTGGCCCTCGTCGTCGTAGGAATCGGCGATGGACTTGCTGAACGCGCCGACGATCAGGCATTCGATGGCCGCGAACTGGCTGGCGGTCGGCGCCACGATCCGTACCGGCGGGTCGAGGACGTTCATCGCCCGCCTCCCTCGTCGTCGCCCGGGAGCTCGACCAGGCGCGGCCCCTCCACGTCGCTGTCCCGGGTCTCGCCCAGCCCATAGCGGCGCCGGTAGGCGGCGGTCGCCGCGTCGTCCGGTTGCGGCGCCGACTCCGGTTCCGGTTCGGGTCCGCCGCCCTCGTCCTCGGGCGGCAGCTCGACCATCACCGGGCCGTCCGCCTCGGTCTCCGATCCGGGCTTGACATCGGGTTCCGGCTCGGGTTCGGGTTCGGGTTCGGGTTCGGGTTCGGGTTCGGGTTCGGGTTCGGGTTCGGGTTCGGGTTCGGGTTCGGGTTCGGGTTCGGGTTCGGGTTCCGGCTCCGGTTCGGGCTCCGGCTCCGGCTGGCCGGACGACGCGTCCTCGATCGCCGCCAGCCGCGTGTCGGCGTCGAGCGCCGCGTCGGTGGCGTCCTGTTCGACCGTGACCAGCTCGAACGGCTGGAAATGGCTCGGCAGCGGCTTGCTGCGCGACGGCCGCACGCCGAGCCGGTTGAGGCGCCGGATGCGCGGCAGCAGGGTGCTGTTGAGCGACTTGGCGAACCGGACGTAGGCGGTCGCCGAGGTCTGCAGGCCGCCGCCCATGGTCCGCGCGTGGTCGAGGAAGGTGCCGATGGCGTCCATCAGCAACTGGGTGCCCTCGATGATCTGGGCGTGGTTCTCGGTCTGCCGTTCCAGTTCGATTTCGACCCGCGCGAAGGCGACCAGGCTGGCCAGGGCGGTCGGCCCGGCCACCGTGATGTCGACCCGCGCCGCCTTGCGGACGAAGTCGGGGTCGGCCTGGCCGACCTTTTCCACCGCGCCCTCGTTGGGCAGGTACATGATGCTCAGCATGCGGCGCACCGGGTCCTCGCGCCCGGTCGCCTCGTGCCAGGTCTTGAAGACGGCCGACTTGTAGTTCTTGCCCGACAGGCTGCGCAGGTGCTCGTTCATGGTGCGGGCCAGGTGGCCGCGCACCTCGTCCTCGCGTTCGGTGCCTTCCGACTCGGCCAGTTCGAGCAGGAACTTGGACGCCTTGGCGTCGACCACCAGCACCGTCTCGCCGGGCAGGAACACCACCGCGTCGGGGCGCAGGCCCTCGCCGGACATGGTGTACTGCATCACGAAGTCGCGGCCCTTCGACAGGCCGAACGAGGCCAGGGTGTTTTCCAGGCCGATCTCGGCGAAGTAGCCGGCCCCGCCGGGGCTGGTCAGGGCGCGCCACACGGTGTCCAGGGTGCCGCCCTGCTGGCCGACCACCGAGCGCAGCTCGACCAGGCTCGACGCCATGGACTGCATCTGACCGACCAGGTCGCGGGTGACGCCGGTGATGCGCTGCGCGGTGTCCTGGCGCGCCGCCTCGGACTCCCGGCGATGGTCGTCGAT
>JANQGL010000209.1 GCA_028277325.1 Magnetospira sp. | reverse complement strand
GACCTGCCGCGCGGGATCATCCACGGCGACCTGTTCCCCGACAACGTGTTCTTCGACGGCGGCCGGGTGAGCGGCCTGATCGACGTCTATTTCGCCTGCGAGGACCTGCTGGCCTACGACCTCGCGGTGTGCCTCAACGCCTGGAGCTTCGAGGGGGCGGGCCGATACGATCCGGCGCGCGGCGGGGCCCTGATCGCCGGCTACGCGGGGCGGCGGCCGCTGTCGGCCGCCGAACTGGACGCCCTGCCGGTGCTGGCGCGCGGCGCCGCCCTGCGGTTCCTGGCGACCCGGCTGGCCGATCTGTCGGCCGTCCCGGCCGATGCCCTGGTGACTCCGAAGGATCCGATGGAGTATTACCGTATCCTCGATTTTCATCGTGCGGTGCGGACGTCCGCCGACTACGGATGGGAGCTGGCGGATTGAGCAATCGGGACCGGGTCGAGATCTTCACCGACGGCGCCTGCTCGGGCAATCCCGGCCCGGGCGGCTGGGGGGCCGTGCTGCGCTGGCGCGGCCACCACAGGGAACTCAGCGGCGGTGCCGCGGAGACCACCAACAACCGGATGGAGCTGATGGCCGCGATCCGTGCCGTCGAGGCGCTGAAGCGGCCGGCCAGGGTCGACCTGCACACCGACAGCACCTATCTGCGCGACGGCATCACCAAATGGCTGTCCGGCTGGAAGGCCAACGGCTGGCGCACCGCCGCCAAGAAGCCGGTCCGCAACCGCGATCTCTGGGAGCGCCTGGAGTCGGCGCTGGAGGGCCACCAGGTCGACTGGCACTGGGTGCGCGGTCACGCCGGGCATCCGGAGAACGAGCGGGCCGACGCCCTGGCCCGGGCCGCCGTTCCGCGGCCCGGCGCCGACCCTACCTGATCTGGGTCAGGCCCCACACCGACTGCGAACGGGCCGGGAAGGACGGCGCGTAGAGGACCTCCATCCGAACCTGGTTGTCGAGGCGGCGCGGAATGCCGAACCGGATGATCCCGTTGGCCTGCGGCCATTCGATGATGCGGCGGAACGTGCCGTCGGCCAGATCGGTCGCCAGGGTGGCGGTGAACGGACCGTCCTCGTAGGATTCGGTCGGGCTGCCGTAGCGGGCCAGGAGCTCCGACAGCACCCGGGCGTAGGCCCGCTGCATGTCGATCGGGTTGGTGGTGTCCTCGAACTCGATGATGGCGCCGGACGTGGCCACCGCGCCGTTGCCTTCGACCACCACGATGCGCTGGCGCAGCGGAATGTCCTCGAACAGCCGCGCCTCGTAGAGGGCGGCGTTCGGCTGCCGCGCGGCGTCCCCGAGCCCCTGTTCCGCGAGGAGGGCCTCGACGTCCGCCAGCCCCAGGCCCGGCGGCATCCGGCCGATCCGCAGGCCGGCCCGGTCCTGCCCGAAGGGCAGCGGCGACGCGGCGTCGGTGGCGGTGGCGCCGGCCGGCTTGTCGTAGTTGTAGCGCCACAAAAGGGCGAGCCGCAGCTGGTCGGTGTTGCCGGTGGCGTCCAGGTCCCGGTTCAGGTAGTCGCCCTCCAGGCTGAACACATGCGGCCCGTGGGTGTAGGCGTAGACGCCGCTGAAGGTCACGTCGACCGTGTTGACGTCGCCCGGGTCGCGGGCGTTCTGGTAGAAGATGCCGAAATTGGAGGCGAGGCTGTGGCGTCCGCGGCCCACGTTCAGGCCGACCGACGGCTGGATGTCGGTATTGTCCACGTCCTGGCCGTCGGCGGTGCGCAGGATCAGGCCGGGGGTGACGGTGCCGCTCCAGCCGCGCCAGGCCACCGCGTGGTCGGCGCTGGCCGACAGCTCCTTGCTGACCCGTTCGCTGCCGGCGTCGATGTCGTGGTCGTCCTGGAGCTTCAGGCCGAACCGCCCGGTCCAGCCATCGGGCAGCGGCGTGTTGATGTCGAGATCGATCACCCGCAGATTGTTGAGTGCGGCGTTCTGGGCGTCGGCGGAGCGCCGGCGGTAGATGTCCAGGCTGCCGGTGATCGGCGAGTCCGGCTCGAAATAGGCGAACAGGGGGCCGGTGAAGGTAATGCCGTCGGTCACCGTCTGGGTCTGGTTGCCGGTGTCCCGGTTGGTCCGGTAGCGGGTGTCGCGCAGGCGCATCCGCAGGCCGCGCTCGAACCGCCAGCCGACCTGGCTTTCGACGCCCTGGAAGTCGGCGGTGATGTTGTTGGCCCCGGCGGTGCCGAAGTCGTCCTGGTAGTTCTCGTAGCGGAACCGGTAGTCGAGCGGCAGCTGTTCGTCGTAGCCGGTCACCTGCAGGAAGGTGGCCTGGCCGTATTGCTCCTGATCCTCGCCCAGGTTGCCGGTCAGCTCGTGGTCGCCGCGCATCGTCGCGTATTCGCCCTCGACGGTCCACACCTGGTCGAGCGGCAGCCGGAACGCGCGCTCGCCGGCGATCGACAGGGTGTCCTGGTCGCGGACCTCCGGGAATCCCTCCACCGCCTGCTGCGGGCGCCAGTTGTGGATGTAGTTGAGGGTCCAGGTGCCCAGATTCATGCCGCTCGCGCCGACCTGCGTCGCGTCGATCAGCCACGACGCCCCGGCGTAGACGTCGTCGTCGAAGTTGTCGCGGTCCCAGCGGGTGACGCCGCTGGCCGCGATGACCTGGATCGAGTGCAGTTCGCCGGACAGGCTCTGCTGCGGCTGCACCTCGAGAATCCCGCCCTTGAGCGAGGCCTGCAGGGTGCGCGGCGTGAAATCGCCGTAGAAGTTGCCCAGCTCCAGACGATAGGGCAGGTCGACCTCGCCGTTCTCGTGCAGGAAGTTGATCCGCTCGGGGATCAGCGCGGTCTTGGTGTGCCGGTAGTTGCTGTGATTCCAGACGCCGGCCACCTGGACCCGCATGCGGCGGAACTGGGAGAACTCGCGGCTGCCGACCACGTTGAATTCGAGGTAGGCGTGGGTGCCGGTGTCCTGGTAGGGGCCGAGCGCCCGGTTGTCGCTGAGTCCGTAGGCCTCGAACGACAGGGTCGTGTCCAGGTGCATGGTCCAATCGCGGAACGCGTCGTATTCGAACAGATGGGCGCCCGGATCATAGATGTCGCGATACATCTCGTAGCCTGGGCCGTCCTGGGCGGCGGCCGGCAGGGCGACCCCCAGGACGGTCAGGAAGGCGGTGCCTCGGGACAGCGCTGTGCGGAGGTTCTGGGTCATCGACGGTACCTCTGTTCGATGTCGATGATGAGCTCGTTGACGCCTTCGGTGCTGGTTCGGCCGCCGGATTCGGAGTATTCCACCCGCACCTCCACCTCGGCCGAGACCCGGTCGCGGACCAGGATTTCCGTGCCCTCGTCATTGAGCTTGGTGACCACCCGGCTCACCGGCTGAACGCCGCGGACGCTCACCAGATGCAGTGTCGCGTCGTCCGGGACCTGGCTCAGGGTGTCGAGCAGCCGGTTGAGGCCCCGGAAATCGGGGGACAGGATCCCGGAGAACGACGAGGTGTTCCAGCGCGACACGATGTCGCGCACCGCCTGCTCGACCCGCGACCGCGGAACGATGTCCGGGACGCCCTTGATGTCCGGCAGGTCGTCGGGGATGGTCGTCGCACCGCCCGAAAGCCCGCTGTTGGGGGTGTAGATGCGGCGGAAGCTGCGCATTTCGCCGGCCTCGGAAGCGGTCGGCGCCAGGTCGACCGCGAGCAGGGCGAGGAGGCCGGCTCCGGCGACCAGCAGGCTCGGCGGACGCCCCGAGCGGGCGGTCGGCCGGCATGGAGAAACCTGGGACGGGAGTCGTTTCATCACGTCATCTCCAAACCCGAGTGGCCCGAATCCGAAGTCCGTCTCATCATGGGGTGGGCTCCTTCGAGCTTCGGATTCGATGAGGACACCAGGCAACATTTTGATTCCAGCGTGGTTTCGGAGTCGAAGTTCGCCATGGAATTTGCCCCGGACACTGTCGCGAACCTCGAATCCACCACACTAGGGCCTGTAGACAATCATGTTGGGGCCTCGGCGGCAGGCCGTTTCGTCGCCGGCCAGGAGCGGCCGGCGCCGCGGTGCGGACCCACCGCAAGCCGGTCGCGACGCCGCCGGGGGCGAAACGGGCGCCG
>JANQGL010000195.1 GCA_028277325.1 Magnetospira sp. | reverse complement strand
CCTGCCGCGCGATCGGATGCCAGCGGCCGGCGAGGACGCGTACTACTACGCCGACCTGGCCGGGATGCGCGCCGAGCGGCGTCCCGTCGACCGCCTCGGCGCGCATCCCGGCCAGGTCGGCGTAGTAGTACGCGTCCTCGCCGGCCGCCGGCATCCGATCGCGCGGCAGGTAAAGCCGCCGCCCCTTCAGGGCCTCGGCCGCGGCGCGGTCGCCCACCCCGTCGATCCGCGCCACCACCTGCCCCTTGTGCAGGCCCTGGACCGAGACCGCGAAGCGGTCCTCGCCCGCGGCGTCGGTCAGCGGCCCGTGCGCCTCCAGGAAGCCCGGGTCCTCGGCCAGGCAGCGGATGCGGACCTCGCCCCGAAGGCCGCGCGCGCCGGTGACGACGCCGACCAGCAGCAGCCCCGGGGCCACGTCTTCCGCCCGTCCGGCCATCGCCCGACCCCGGCCGGCCGGCTACTCGGCGGCGCTCTCCTCGGCCGCCGGATCCTCCGCCGCCGGTTCGGTCGCCGCCGGCTCGTCCGCCGCGTCCTCGGCCGCCTTGCGCTTCTCCTCCTTCTCCGCCAGCCGCTCCAGGGCCTTGGCCTTCGGCTTGTCCTTCTTGGTCTGGTCGCGGACCACCGGCGCCGTCATCAGGTCCCGGGCGGCCAGCAGGCGCTGCACGCGGTCGGTCGGCTGCGCGCCCTGGCCGAGCCAGTACTGGATGCGCTCGGTGTTCAGGACCACCCGGTTCTCGTGCTCGCGGTCCAGCATCGGGTTGTAGGTGCCCACCTTCTCGATGAAGCGGCCGTCGCGCGGGCTGCGCGCGTCGGCGATCACCACGCGGTAGAACGGGCGCTTCTTGGCACCGCCACGGGACAGGCGAATTTTCAGGGACATCGGTTTCGGTTTCCTTCGGTTAACGTCGGGTCATGTCTGGGAACGCGGCGCCGGCTTAGGAGCGGCCGATGGGCGGCAGCGGGGGCATCCCGCCGCCGGCTCCCGGCAAGCCGCCCGGCGGCATCCCGCCCCCCTTCCTGGCCATCCGGGCGAGCATGCCCTTCTTGCCCATCTTGCCCATCTGTTTCATCATGGTGCTCATCTGCTGGTACTGCTTGAGCACCCGGTTCACGTCCTGCACCGTGGTGCCCGAGCCGGCGGCGATGCGGCGCCGCCGGGAGGCGTTGAGCAGCTTCGGGTTGAGGCGTTCCTTGCGGGTCATCGATTCGATGATCGCCTGCTGGCGGGCGATCATCCGGTCGTCGATGTTGGCGTTGGCGATCTGCTCCTTGTACTTGCCCATGCCGGGGATCATCCCCATCAGGCCTTCCACGTCGCCCATCCTGCGGATCTGGCGGAACTGCTGGAGCATGTCCTCCAGGGTGAACTGGCCCTTCAGCGCCCGCCTGGCGGCCTTCTCGGCCTCCTGCTTGTCATAGGCCTCGGCCGCCTTCTCGACCAGCCCGACGATGTCGCCCATGCCGAGGATGCGCCCGGCGATGCGGTCGGCCTGGAACGCCTCCAGCTCGTCCACCTTCTCGCCGACGCCCATCAGCTTGATCGGCTTGCCGGTCACCGCGCGCATGGACAGCGCGGCGCCGCCGCGCGCGTCGCCGTCGACCCGGGTCAGGACGATGCCGGTGATCCCCACCTTGGCGTCGAACTCGGTGGCCACGGCGACCGAGTCCTGGCCGGCCATGGCGTCGGTCACCAGCAGGGTCTCCGACGGACCGGCGACGTCGCGCACCCGCGCCACCTCGTCCATCAGTTCCTGGTTGATGTGCAGGCGGCCGGCGGTGTCCAGGATCACCACGTCGTAGCCCTCGCGGCGCGCGGTGTCCATGGCCCGCCTGGCGATCGCCACCGGCTGCTCGCCGAACACCACCGGCAGGGTCGGCACCTCGGTCTGCTCGCCGAGGATGGCCAGCTGCTGCTGGGCGGCCGGGCGGTAGATGTCGAGCGACGCCATCAGCACCTTCTTGCGGACCCGCCTGCTCAGGTGCAGGGCCAGCTTGGCGCTGGTGGTGGTCTTGCCGGAGCCCTGCAGGCCGACCATCAGGATCGCCGACGGCGGCGACCCGAGGCGCAGCTCGGACTCCATCGGGTCGCCCTGCAGCAGGTCGGTCATCACGTCGTTGACGATCTTGACCACCATCTGCCCCGGGGTGACCGAGTTCAGGACCTCGTGGCCGACGGCGCGCGTCTTGACCTTCCTGACGAAGTCCTTGACCACCGGCAGCGCCACGTCGGCCTCCAGCAGCGCCACCCGGACCTCGCGCATCGCCTCGCCGACGTCGGCCTCGGTCAGCGCGCCGCGCTTCTTCAGGCGGTCGAAGACATCGCCCAGACGGTCTGAAAGACTCTCGAACATGGCCGGCGCCCGTGATCGTCGCAGCAAACTCGAAACAAACACCGTTGGCGCCGGTGCGCGAACCTCGCGGACCGGCGGCGCCCCGTGGGGCGTCGGGAAACCATCCCTCGGGTGTGGCCGGGCAATCTAGGGGGGCGGGGGGATCGTGTCAAGACACTGCGCGCGCCGGATCGTCGGCCCAACGCGTTCGCCCGATCCGTCATCGGCCAAATGCGATGACCCTGCGCGGTCGCCACGCAGGCATCCCTTCGGGCGCGATTTCGTGCCATATTGTCCTCCCGACCGGGGCGCCTCGGGCGCGCCCTGCGACTCGAACCAGGGAGGCCGACGATGACCCCCGTGCAGATTCTCGTGGGCATGAACACCGCCGCCGCGCTCGGCGTGACCTGCGCGATGGTGGTCGGCACCGCGATCGTGTTCCGGATGCTGGAGGAACAGGCCCGCCTGATCGCGCATCCGCAACGGATCGGCGACGTGGACGTGGCGCACGCGTGACCGCCCGCCGCCGTCGCGGCGGTTAATCGTTTCCTAACCGGCGGTGCCCGATAACCCGGGCATGGCCGCTTCCGTTCGCACCGCCCGCCGCAAGAAGGCCCCGCCGACCGGCCGCGCCGGCGGCGGCCGGCCGCGCGCCAAGCCGCCGCCGGTCCGGCCGCGCCGCCGCTGGCTGCCGTGGGGGCTCAAGTGGCTGGCGGTGACCGCCATCTGGAGCGGCGTCGGCCTCGCCGCGCTGCTCGTCTGGTACGGCTACGACCTGCCCGACATCGACGACGCCCTGACCACCGACCGCCGGCCGACCATCACCCTGGCCGCCGCCGACGGCACCGTGGTGGCGACGCGCGGCGACCGTTTCGCCGGCGCGGTGCGGGTCGAGGACCTGCCGCCGCATCTGCCCCGGGCCATCCTGGCGACCGAGGACCGCCGGTTCTACGATCACTTCGGGGTCGATCCCGTCGGCCTGGCGCGGGCGGTCGTCGCCAACGTCTCGGCCGGCCGGGTGGTGCAGGGCGGCAGCACGCTGACCCAGCAGGTGGCCAAGAACCTGTTCCTGAGCCCGGAGCGCAGCCTGCGCCGCAAGGTGCAGGAACTGCTGCTGGCCCTGTGGCTGGAGCGCCGGTTCACCAAGGACCAGATCTTCACCATCTACCTCAACCGGGTCTACCTGGGGGCCGGCACCTACGGGGTGGAGGCCGCCGCGCGGACCTATTTCGACAAGCCGGCGGCGCGCCTTGGCCTGGCCGAGTCGGCGATGGTCGCCGGGTTGCTGAAGGCGCCCAGCCGCTACAATCCGCGCGCAAACCGAAAGCTGGCCATCGCCCGGGCGACGCAGGTGCTGGCCAACATGGTCGACGCCCGGATGCTGACCCCCGAGGCGGCGGCGCGGGCCGAGGCCGACCTGCCGCGGGTGGTCAGGCGGCGCGGTCCGGGCAATCGGGCGGGCCATTTCGGCGACTGGGTGATGACCCGGCTGGCCGGCTATTCGGGGGCCGAGACCGGCGACCGCACGGTGATCACCACCCTCGACCGCGACCTGCAGGCGGCGGCCGAGGCGGCGGTGGCCCGCCGCATGGCGGAGGGCCGGAAGCGCGGCGCCGGCCAGGCGGCGGTGGTGGTGATGGACGGCGACGGCGCGGTGCGCGCCCTGGTCGGCGGGGTCGATTACCGGGACAGCCAGTTCAACCGCGCCACCGGGGCCCGCCGGCAGCCCGGCTCGGCGTTCAAGCCGTTCGTCTACCTGGCCGCCCTGGAGGCCGGGATGACGCCGGACACGGTGATCGAGGACGCCCCGATCAGCGTCGACGGCTGGTCGCCCGCCAACTGGGACGGCCGCTACCGGGGCCCGATCCCGCTCACCGAGGCCCTGGCCCGGTCGGTCAACACGGTGGCGGTGCGGGTCGCCCGCAGGGTCGGCCCGGGGCGCGTCGCGGCGACCGCCGAACGGCTGGGCATCACCGGCGACCTGCCGCGCGACCTGTCGCTGGCCCTGGGCAGCGCCGAGGTGACGCTGATCGACCTGGTGACCGCCTACGTGCCGATCGCCAACGGCGGCTACGGGGTGTTCCCGCACGCCATCCTGGAGGTCCGCGACCGCGACGGCCGCACCGTCTACCGGCGCCGGGGCGGCGGCCCCGGGCGGGTCGCCGAGGCGGCCCACGTCGTCGCCCTGCGCGGCATGCTGGCCGAGGTGATCCGCTCGGGCACCGGCCGCGCAGCCGACATCGGACGCCCGGCCGGCGGCAAGACGGGGACCAGCCAGGACCACCGGGACGCCTGGTTCGTCGGCTACGCCGGCAACCTGGTGGCCGGAGTGTGGGTCGGCAACGACGACGGGCGGCCGATGAAGAGGGTGGGCGGCGGCGGCCTGCCGGCCAGGATCTGGCGCGACATCCTGGCCCCGGCCGGGTCCGGCGAGGCGCCGGTGATCGAGGTGATCGCGGCGCCCGACCGCACGCCGGCGCCGGCCGGCGACCTGCTCGACCGCCTGCGGGCGCTGTTCGATTAATCGGGTGCGCGGAGGGCGCGCAGCCGCTCCCCGATCAGGACCGGCAGTAGCACCGCCGCCTCCGAGCGCCCCATCCCGGGACGCAGACGGTCGTCATAGAGGGTATGCAGGAGCAGGTCGTCCTCCCAGGACGCATGCGGTCGCGCGCTGGCGTCGTTGAGCAGCGATCCGGGAACGAGATCGGAATCGTCGAGCAGGCCGAACGCCTGGAACAGTTCCTCGGCCAGGCAGTGCCGCCACTGGTCCGGCCCCAGACGGGCCAGGTAGAGGTCGGCCCGGACGATGACGCCCGCGTCGTCGAAGGTGACCTCGGCATAGCAGGGGTCGGGCCGGCCGGCGGCCCGGGCCACGGTGCGCGGACCGACCCGGCGGATGTGGAAATTGGCCGGCCGCGCGGCATCGACGGTCAGCCCCGCGAGGTCGGCGTAGCGATCCAGCAGGGCGGCGACGCGGATCCGGTCGTCGATCGTGAACGGACCCAGGAGGCGCGGCGAGATCGGCCCGGTCCAGCGGATCAGCCGGCCGTGCCGCGCCGCGCCGCCGATCTCGCCGCTGAACGCGACCCGTTCGAACTGGGCGACGAGCCGGCTGCGTTCGCGTTCCCAGGCCGCCCCGCGCTCGGCACCGGCGCCGCAGCCGGCGACCGCCGGGAGCAGAGCGACGGCCGCGGCGAGGATCCGCCGGCGCCGGCCGGGGCGGGCCGCCGGATCAGCCGGCATGCTCCCGCAGCCGGGGCATCAGTTCCACGAAGTTGCACGGACGGTGGCGGGCGTCGAACTGGTGCACCAGGATGTCGTCCCAGGCGTCCTTGCAGGCGCCGGTCGAGCCGGGCACGGCGAACAGGTAGGTGCCGCCGGCGATCCCGGCGGTGGCCCGCGACTGGATGGTCGAGGTGCGGATCTTCTGGTAGCTGATCCAGCGGAACAGCTCGCCGAATCCCGGGATCTCCTTCTCGCAGACCCGGGCGAAGGCCTCCGGGGTGACGTCGCGTCCGGTCAGGCCGGTGCCGCCGGTGGTGATGACGGCATCGATCTCCGGGTCGGCGATCCAGGCCCGCAACCGCTCGACCAGCCGCTCCACGTCGTCGGGCAGGATGCCGCGCGCCGCCACCCGGTGCCCGGCGCCCGTTATCCGCCCGGCCAGCGCGTCGCCCGAAGAGTCGGTCTCCGGGGTCCGGCTGTCCGACACCGTCAACACCGCGATGTTGACGGGGACGAACGCCCGCTCGCCGTCAATCCGCGACATGGGAGGCCACGCTGTTGGTTTCGCCGTCCAGGGCACTATAGGCCGGCCACTCGCCGGCGGCAATGGCGGCGAGCGACGGCGCCGGCTGGCCCAGCCGGAAGCGGTAGATCCACATGTTGGCGAGCACCGCTTCCACGAAATGCCGGGTCTCGCGCAGGGGGATGAGTTCCATGAACAGCAGCGGATCCCGGTTCGGGCGGTGGAGGCGCAGCCACTTGGCGAGGTTGCCGGGGCCGCCGTTCCAGGCGGTCAGCAGGCGCAGCAGGTCGCCGTCGACGGGCGGCTCGCCGAGCAGGTGGCGCAGGTAGGCCTGGCCGAGCCGCAGGTTGACGTCCGGGTCGTGCAGCCGCCGCCGCTCCGATCCGTGCAGGCGATGGTCGCCGGCCACGAAGCTGGCGGTGCGCGGCATGATCTGCAACAGGCCGCGCGCCCCCATCGGGCTGCGCGCCGCGGCGTCGAACCGCGATTCCTGGCGCATCAGGGCGAACAGCAGGGCGCGGTCGATGGTGAATCCGTCCTTGGGCCGCAGGCCCGGAAGGGGAAAGGCGAAGGCGATCGGCGCCGCCGGTCCGTAGAGCCGCCGGGCGAGCCGCATCGCCGCCTCGGCCAGGCCCGCCCGGTCGGCCAGCAGGAGGGCCGCGTGCCGGGTCGCGCGGTCGCCGCGGGCCACCATGAGCTCCAGTTCGCGGGCCGCGCGATCGGTTTGCCCGACCTGCGCCAGGGCGCGCAACCGGCGTCCGGCCGGGCGCTCGGCGAGTCTGCGGAAGCGCCGTTCGGTGGCCGCGTCGCCGTGCCGGGCGAACGGCGCCTCGCGGCCCAGCAGGCCGAGCGCGATCAGGCCGTAGAAGGTGCGCGGATGCGCCGCCGCCTGATCCAGGAAGGCGTTGACGCGTGCCGGGCGGCGGCTGACCAGATGGGCGCGCGCCGCCCAGAAGGCGGCTGCCGCGGCGTCCTCGGGAGTCGCGAAACGGGACGCGGCGGCACGTTCGAAATGCCCGGCGGCGCGGTCGAACCGGCCCAGCTTCCAGGCCGCCAGCCCGGCCACCCAATGCGCCCTGGGCACCCGATCGCCGGAGCGCGTGGCCTTGTCCGCCCAGTCCAGGGCCCATTCGACGCGGCCGTCGCCCAGGTAGGCCATGCCGAGCGCCGCGCGCAGGGCGTCGAACCGGCTGCGCGACAGCACCTGCCGCGCCTCGGCGGTGTTCAGCATCCGCTTGGCCGACTTGGTCCAGCCGTGGCGCAGCCGGTTGGTGACGATGCGTTCGATGGCCCGGGCCCGCTTGCGCTGCGCCTCGCTCAGGCCGCCCCGGGTCGGCAGCGGCCTGGTCGAGGGATGGCGCGGCGTGTCGACGCCGCGCAGGCCGGGCACCGGGTCGGGCCGGTTCGGCCATCGGGCGCTGGCGGGGCGTCGCCGGGCGGCCAGCCGGTGGATGCGGCCGGCCTGCGGCAGGTCGGCATAGGCCGCCATCCAGTCGCGCAGTTCGGCGTACTCGCTGCGATAGTGGGTCGGGTGCAGGTAGCGCTGGGCCAGCAGGTGGCCGCGCAGCAGGTCGTCGTCGAGCGCCGCGATCAACCTGTCGGCGGCCCGCCACTCGCCCCGTTTCTGGAGATCGAAGGCATCCCGGTAGCGCTCCGCGTCGGCCCGCGACAGCACCTCCGGCAAGGGGGCGGCGACCGCCGTCGCCGCCAGGATCCCCCAAATCAGCAGTCCCGCCAGCCACGCGGCCAGGCGGTGCTCCCCTCCCGTCATCGTCCCCGACCCGTTGGTGTCACGCCATCTTCATAACGGGCGCCACGAAAATGACAACGGGTTTCTGGGCGGACCGGCGGCGTCTCAGGCGGCGAGAGCGACCATGCCGCAGGTCCACAGGGTGCCCAGGGCGTGGATGGCCAGGGTGGTCTCCATGCCGCGCCGCAGACGGGCGGTGTCGGTGCCGTCGATGGCCGGCGCCACGCCGGCCGCGAGACCGAGCAGCAGGGCCGGGCCGACCAGGCCCCAGGCCGGCAGCAGGCCGGCCGCCACGCCGCCCGCGAAGCCGGCCAGGGCCAATGCGTTGAGCAGCAGATAGAGCCGGCGGGCGGCGCGGCGGCCGCCGGTCACCACCCAGGTCCGCCGGCCCACCGCGGCGTCGGCCGGGGAATCGGGGACCTCGTTGATGAGCAGGATGGCGACCACCCAGAAGGTGGTGGGCAGGGACAGCACGAAGGCCTCGGAGGTGATCAGGCCGCTCTGGGTCCAGACCGCGCCGACCACCGGCAGGATCCCGAACGCCAGCCCGACCACCACCTCGCCCAGGCCGCGCGCGCTCAGCTTCACCGGCGGCGCCGAGTAGACGATGGCGAGCGCCATGCCGATGGCCCCGAAGGCCAGCACCGGGGCGCCCAGCCGGAAAGTGAGCAGCAGTCCGGCGGCGGTGCCGACGGCCAGCAGGAAATAGGCCCAGCGGGCCATCTGTTCGACCGACAGGATGCCGTTCTGGATGAACCGGGAGCCGCCGGAATAGGGGTGGATGCGCCCGTCGTTCAGGTCGTCGTTGCCGCTCAGGTGATCGTGCACGTCGTTGATCACGTTGCCGCCGGCCGCCACCGCCAGCGACGCCACCAGGGCCAGCGCCAGCGCGGCGGCGTCGAACGCGCCCGCCCGCAGCGCGCCCCAGGTGGTCCCGAGGATCACCGGCAGCGCGATCGCACTGAGGAACTTGGGCCGCGTGGCCAGCACGTAACGGGCCAGCGTGGCGCCCAGGCCGCGTCCGCCGAGGGCGGCGAGGCTCGGTTCTCCGGGTTGTCTCACGGCAGCGGTCCTTTCTCGTCGTCGAGCCGGCGGGCGATGGCCAGCAGGTCACGCCAGGCGTCCCGCTTGGCGCCCGGCGAGCGCAGCAGATAGGCCGGATGATAGAGGGCGGTGGCCGGCAGCGGACGCGCCAGGCCGGCGGTCGCGTAGGTGGTCCACCGGCCGCGCAGCTTGGTGATGCCTTCGCTGCGCGCCAGCAGGGTCTTGGCGGCCGGGCCGCCGAGGGCGACCAGGACGTGGGGATCGACCAGCTCGATCAGCCGTTCCAGGAACGGCAGGCAGGCGGCGATTTCGGTGGTGTTGGGGCTGCGGTTGCCGGGTGGCCGCCAGAACACGGTGTTCGAGATCACCACCTGCGTCCGATCGAGTCCGATCGAACCGAGCATGCGGTCCAGCAGCATGCCGCTCGGCCCGACGAAGGGCAGCCCCCGGCGGTCCTCCTCGGCGCCCGGCGCCTCGCCGACCAGCATCACCCGCGCCGCCTCCGGCGTTCCGTCGTAGAACACGGTGTTGGTGGCGGTCCGCTTGAGGGCGCAGCCGTCGAAGGCATCCAGGGCCGCCCGCAGGTCGGCCACCGTGCGGGCGCCGCGCGTCAGGTCGCAGGCGGCGCGCCACGCCTCCCCGGTGGCGCGCGGACGGGCCGGCGGCGATGGGGCCGGGC
>JANQGL010000386.1 GCA_028277325.1 Magnetospira sp. | reverse complement strand
GTCCCGGCCGGTCCGGCAGCCCGTCGGGGACCACCGCCAGATCGCCCGGCAGGCCGTCCGGCAGCGGATCGTTGGCCACCACCAAGAGCCGCCCGACCTGCGGTCGCAGACGCCCGATCGCATGCGCAACCAGCGTCGGCCCGCCGAGCCGGCGGTGGGTCTTGGGGACGCTTCCCATGCGGCGCGATCGGCCGCCGGCCAGAACCGCGCCGCAGATCGCCTCGCGCGACATCATGCGCTCGCCCTCCCACGGCCTTGGAACATCTCACGAAACCGTCACCGGAACCAGCCCGCGGCGGACTGGCGGAGCGCGACGAAGGCGCTATACTTCCGGCCGGTCCCATCGGTTCACCGGAGACAATCCGTGGTCCATCCCTATGCAAGGTTCGCCATCGCCGCCGCCGGCCACGAACTGGCGCAGGAGGCCAAGCAGACCCTGGAATCGCGCTACGACCACGTGCCGGAGGACGAGGCCGACGTGATCGTCGCCCTTGGCGGCGACGGATTCATGCTGAAGACCCTGCACCGTCACATGGCCGCCGGCCGACCCATCTACGGCATGAACAAGGGGTCGGTCGGGTTCCTGATGAATACCTTCCGGGTGGTCGACCTGCCGGCCCGCCTGGCCGCCGCCCAGGACTTCCAGCTCCACACCCTGCGCATGCAGGCCGACACCGCGCAGGGCGAACGGCACGAGGCGCTGGCCGTCAACGAGGTCTCCCTGCTCCGCCAGACCCGTCTGGCCGCCAAGCTGCGGATTTTCGTGGACGGCGTCAACCGGATGGAGGAACTGGTCTGCGACGGCGCCCTGGTCAGCACCCCGGCCGGCAGCACCGCCTACAACCTGTCGGCCTACGGACCGATCCTGCCGCTCGGCTCGGACCTGCTGGCGCTCACCCCGATCAGCGCCTTCCGGCCGCGCCGCTGGCGCGGCGCCCTGCTGCCGCACAAGGCGGTGGTCACCTTCGAGATCAGCGATCCGGACCTCAGGCCGGTCAGCGCGGTGGCCGACTTCACCGAGATCCGCGATGTGGTCCGGGTCGAGGTGGCGGCGTCGCTGAGCCGGCCGCCGGTGATCCTGTTCGATCCGGAGCACAGCCTCGAAGAACGCATCCTCAAGGAACAGTTCATGCCGTGACCGGTTCGGGCGGCGCCCGGCCCGGGACGCGACTCCGCCGGCCGGAAACGGTCGCGGCTCCGATCGGCCGATGACCGGCGCGTTCCTCCGCATTCGCGCGGGGTCCGGACGCGGCACCGTTTGACCGCAAATTGCGCTCGTCACGACGGTTGAGATTTACCGCGCTGCACTCGAAGACGAAAACACGCGGCAAGGCGGCGCTCGGCCCCGGCGCCGTGAAGTCGGTCCATATTCAAAAAGCATCCTAAAAAACGCGCCATCCATTATTGGCCGATATTACAATTTTCACTTATTATATTTATCTAATGTACATATTTGTCGATTGACACTACTTTCCGCGATGTCTATGTTCTCAGAGACACGGACGCGGGGATTGCTCCTCCGAATTCCCCTGATCCCCGCGTCGGGAAGAAATCACGTCTGTGGTTTCCTCCTCGTGCTCTTGGAACACACCCCTATTGACCGCGCAACGACTCCCCCTGTTGCGCGGTCCTTTTTTTGTTCCCCTCCCCCGAGCCCGACCCGATCCGACGGCGCGACCGGGATTGCAATCAACAATTCATTTTTATGTCATCTTGTTGTAACGTCCTTCCTTGCGCGGCCTCGGAAAGAAAAGAACCGCATGGATTTCGTGTTCGTCCTTCATCTGATGGTGTGCCTGGGCGGCGACTGCGAGACCGTGACCCCGCGCCACGCCTTCGCCACCGAAACCCAGTGCATGAACAGCGCCGCCTTGCTGGCCGGGATGCGCCGCGCCGGGTTGACGCGGCCGGGCGACCCGCGGTTCGGGTGGTCCTACGACTGTCTGGCGATGGTCCCGCCGCGTCAGGTCGCGGCGGCGGCCGATCCGGAATAATCGGCGTCGCGCCGACCCGTCAGGCCAGCGTGTCCTGGAACCGGAGGGCGGTTCCCCGCGGTTCGCCGACCACCGCCCCGTCGCGCATCACCACCTGCCCGCGCAGGATCGTGGCGACCGGCCAGCCGGTCACCCGCATCCCGTCGAACGGCGTCCAGCCGCAGCGCGACGCGATCCAGCGGTCGGACAGGGTCTTTCGCGCCTTGAGATCGACCAGCGCGAAGTCGGCGTCATGGCCGAGCGCGATCCGCCCCTTGCCGGCGATCCCGTAGACCCGCGCCGGACCGGCCGCGGTCAGGTCGACCAGCCGCTCCAGGGTCAGCCGGCCGGCGTTGACGTGATCCAGCATCACCGGCAGCAGGGTCTGCACGCCCGGCATGCCGGACGGGCTCTGCGGATAGGGCTTGGCCTTTTCCTCCAGGGTGTGCGGTGCGTGATCGGAGCCGATCACGTCGACAAGCCCCTGATCCAGCGCCCGCCACAGGGCGTCGCGGTGCGCCGCGTCGCGGATCGGCGGGTTCATCTGGGCCCGCGTGCCGAGCCGGTCGTAGGCGTCGGGCGCCGCCAGGGTCAGGTGCTGGGGCGTCACCTCGACGGTGGCGATGTCCCGATATCCCGGCAGCAGGTCCATTTCCGCGGCCGTCGTCACGTGCAGCACGTGCACCCGCCGCCCCACCCCGCCGGCCAGTCGCAGCAGCCGCTCGGTGGCGCGGCGCGCCGTTTCGGCGTCGCGCCACTCGGCATGCATCGCCACCGCGGCGCCGCCCTCGACCAGGGCGAACCGCTCGCGCAGCCGCGGCTCGTCCTCGCAATGCACCGCCACCCGGCGGGACCCGTTGGCCAGGACTTGCGCCAGGGTCGCGTCGTCGTCGACCAGCAGGCTGCCGGTGGACGATCCCATGAACACCTTGACCCCGGCGCAGGACGGCAGCCGCTCCAGGTCGCCCAGGGACTCCACGTTGCCGCCGGTGGCGCCGACGAAAAAGGCCATGTCGCACCATGCCCGGCCCCTGGCGCGCCGCGCCTTGTCGGCCAGGTCGGCGGCGGTGGTGGTGTTCGGCTTGGTGTTGGGCATCTCCATCACCGCCGTCACCCCGCCGAGCGCCGCGGCGGCGGTGCCGGTCGCGAAATCCTCCTTGTGCTCCAGGCCCGGTTCCCGCATGTGGACCTGGGAATCGATCACTCCGGGCAGGACATGCAGGGCGCCCGCATCGATCTCCGTCTCGGCGCCGGCGTCGCCGAGGCCGCCGATCGCCGCCACCTTGCCGCCGCGAACCCCGATGTCGGCCTCGGCGAGTCCGGCCGGCAGGACGCAGCGGCCGCCGCGCAGCAGCAGGTCGAACCGCCGGCTCATTCCTTCTCCGTCCCGATTTCCTCGGTCCGCCGGACCAGTTCGCGGATGCTTTCCATGAGGGACTCCACGTCGGCCAGGCGATCGAGCGCGTCCACGCCGACCGGTTCGGCCGGGTCCCCGGGGTCCTCGTCGTCGGCCGGCTCGCCGTCGGGCGCGTCCGGCGTTTCCGCGTCCCCGGACGGTAAATCCCAGCCTTCGACGCCGTCGGCGTCCGCGAAGGACAGAAGTTCGTCGCTGGCCACCCCGAATCCGCCGTCGTCCCCGGCCGAGGTCGGGTCGCCCGCCCCGACCGCCACCATTTGATCGCCCTCGGCCGTGTCGTCGGACAGGTCGATGTCGTCGAACGCGATCATGTCGTCCTCGGCATCCATCGCCGGCACCGGGTCCGGTTCGGCATCGCCCGCATCGGCCGGGCCCGGGAGTCCGGCATCCGGCGCCGCGGCCGGGACGTCGTCCGACATCGCCGCGCCGGCCGCCGCCAGGTCGTCCAGCAGGTCGCCCTCGCCGTCCAGGGACGCCGCGGCGAGGGCGACCGGGTTCCCGGACATGAAGGGCATCATCCCCCGGTCGTCCTTGAGGATATGCTGAACCAGCCAGGTGCGCAGGAACTCGTAGACCAGGTCGAGGTCGACGCTGGCCGGCGCTCCGTCGAACTGCGCCTTCAATTCGTGCACCACCTCCTTCAGTTCGCGGTGCACCTTGGCGTGGGCCATGGCCTGCGGGTAGTCGACCGCTTCCATGATCCGCGCCTCGCGCTCGAAATGGGTCTCGGTATAGGCGGCCAGGAATGCCAGAACCCCGCCGACCACCGACTGGCGCCGTTGCGGATCGGTCTCCTCGCGCGCCCGGCGCAGGCGTTCGGCGGCCTCCAGCATGTCCTTGTGCTCGGCATCCAGTTCCGGCACCCCGACACTCATCTCCTCGCGCCACGCCAGGGACCCGTCGGGCCGTTCCGGATGCCTGGGATCGAACGGCGGCAGGGCGTCCTCGGGCGCGTCCGGACGGTCCGGCCCGGCCTCCGCCGGGACGTCCTCCAGCGGCGCGTCGGCCGGCGGGCCCGCGTCCTCCGCTTCTTCCTCCTCCTCCTCTCCCAGAAGCGAAAGATCGGGCGCGTCGTCCTCCAGGGGACCGAGGTCCGAGATCAATTCATCGAGCGGTTTTTCGGCCGGGACTTCGTCGTCCGGGGGACCGATCGTCAGGGTCTCGTCCGCCGCCGCCGAGTCCAGATCGATGTCGTCCCATTTCCCGGTCGGCCCGCCGCCGCCGACCAGGTCGTCGAACCCGTCGTCCTCCGTCGCCGCGTCCCCCTCCACGGGCCCGGAGTCCGGCCCGTCCTCCAGCTCCGGACCGGGGACCGTCCGCTCCTCGCGGCCGAGAATCGCCCGCATGTCGATGTCCAGGACATCCGCGTCCTCGCCGCCGGTGTCCTCGAACAGATGCTCCAGATCCTCGTCGGGCAGTTCGATGGGGGCGTCGCCCTCGATGCTCGCCGCGAAGCCGCTTTCCTCCTCCAGCCAGCCGTCGGACGGCGCCTCGGCGTCCGGCGCCGCCCCGGCGCCGGCCCGCGCCGGGCGTACATAGGGCACCCATTGCCGGTCGGCGTCGCGGACGTGGTCGGCGATCCACTCGTCCAGGATCGACAGGAGGGCGTCCGGGTCCGCCGCCTCGGGCTCCGTGGCCAGCCGGTTGCGGACCGCGCGCAGGCTGTCCAGGAACACCTCGTGGCGATGCCGGTGCGCGTTGGTGGCCGGGAAGTCGGCGTAGTCCAGCAGGCCTTCCTCGCGCGCGAAGTTGTAGACCGCCTCCTCGATCAGATCGGTGAGCGGCACCCGCATCGCCGCGCGGTCGCCGGCCTCGGCCAGTTCGGCCAGACGGGCCGCGTGGCCGAGCAGGGTGCGATGCCCGGCGTCCACCGCCTCCACCCCGAGCGCCATGTCGGGCGTCCACTCGAACCGGCCGGGCGCCGGCCGCACCACCGCCTCGCCGGTCGGCGCCGCGTCCTCGGCGACCTCCGGCGCGCCGCCCGGTTCGGGGACCAGCCACCACTCCTGATACCCGTAACTCTCGCCGTCGCGCTCGAAGCCCATCACGCTGACCCCGTTGGGATGCAGGGCGATGGTGCAGTTGTGCAGCGGCCGCGCCGCCGGCACCTCGGGCGCCACCCAGGCGAACGTGCTGTGGTTGTGGGTCTCGAAATAGGCGCCGTGGTACTCGCGCGGGTTCTTCAGCGGCTTCCCGTTCTCGCGCTGGACGCGGAGGGTGAATCTCAGTTGCGGCATGCGGACGCTCCCGGGAGTGGCGCGGCGGGCCCCCATAGTGCCAGCCCGGTCAGGGCGCTGACAAGGTTTCCTCTGCATCGGCGCCCATCGGTCGCCCGACAATGAAATGATGATGCCACAAAGCGAAAAACAGGAGGCTCCAGGCGGCTTTTCCGGCCCGCGGACCGGTCGCTTCGAACAGCGCGGCGACGGCGTCCGGACGGCACAGTTCGCCGACCCCCGGCTGCGCCGCCACCAGCCCCCCCAGACGCCGCCCGCGGCGGCGAATCCACGCCGCCACCGGCACCGTGAAGCCGCGCTTGCGGGCCATCGGATCGCAGGCCGGCATGGCCTCGGCCAACCATTGCCGCAACAGCCACTTGCCGCGCCGGTCGGCGACCTTCAGGCCGTCCGGCAGCGCGAAGGCGAACGCCGCCAGCCGGTCGTCGAGCAACGGCACCCGCCCCTCCACCCCGCAGGCCATCAGACAGCGGTCGAGCTTGGTCAGAAGGTCGTTGGGCAGCCATGCGTCGATGTCCAGCGCCTGGGCCCGCTGCAACCGGCTCCGACCCGGCCGGGCCGCCGCCCGCTCGCTCTCCGCCAAACCGTCGCGCCAACCGCGCGGCGCCTCGCGCAGCACGCCGAGGCCGTCGAGGAGTCCCTTGCGGCGCGGGCGGCGCGCGAACGGCCAGGGCCGCATCGCCGCCCGATAGCGTCCGTAGCCGCCGAACACCTCGTCGCCCCCCTCGCCGCTCAGCACCACCTTCAGGCCGTCGGCGCGCGCCGCGCGGGCCAGCTTCAGGGTCGGCAGGATCGCGTAGTCGGCCGCCGGGTCGTCCATCGCCGCCACCGCGTCGGGCAGCAGCGACCAGAAGTCCGCCTCGGTGAACGGCACGTCGACCCGCTCGGCGCCGGCCGCCCGCGCCGCCGCGTCGGCCCGGTCCCGCTCGTCGCGCCCGATCGCGTCGGGAAAATACGCCGTGTAGGCGCGCACCGGGGTCGGATTGAGGCGCGCCATCATGGCCAGCACGGCCGACGAGTCGATCCCGCCGGACAGGAACATGCCGTAGGGCACGTCGGACCGCTGGTGGAGGGTCACCGCCTCATCCAGCAGGGCATCGAGGCGGCGCAGCGCGTCGCGCGGACCGGACGGCGGCGCGGGTTCGGGCGGCACCAGGGGATCGCGCCGGGAG
>JANQGL010000197.1 GCA_028277325.1 Magnetospira sp. | reverse complement strand
GACCTGGCGAGCCGCGTGGCGTTCACCGGCTGGTCCTCGGCCGATCGGCACGACGAAGCGCAGTTGGAGGCGATGCGCGAGGCGGTCGCGAATCTGCGGATCCAGGTGGCGGCGATGGGCGACGTTTCCGAAAGCCCATTCCATCTTGTCGCGGCCGGGGACTGGTCGCCGCAATGGGAGGCCCAGGTGGCGGAGCGCGCCGGGCTGCTCTCGACGGCGGCCCGGGCCATGGATGCCGCCTGCGAGGCGTTCCTGTCCGCCACCGGCATCGGGATCCCGGACCGTTCCTTGCAGCGCCTGGATGCCGTCGCCGATCTGGCTGCCGTCCTGACCGAGTCCCACCGCAAACAGACATCCTTTGCCCTGGAACCGGATGGGGCGGACCGCGTCGCCGCGCTCGAGGACGCGGTGACACGGCTGAAAGCCTACGCGGAAGCGCAAAGCGCCCTGAGTTGCGGCTACGATCCGATGGCCTGGCGCAATCTGGACGGCGCCGAGATCGGCCGGCGCTGGCAGGAGGTCGAGGCGGCCTGGTGGCCGAAGAGTTTCTTCCGGCGCCGTCGTCTGGTCAAGGACATGCGGGCGGGAGGGGCGCAAGGCAAGCCCAGACCCGCGGACGATGCCCCCATCCTGGCCCGGTTGCGGGAGGAAGGCGAGGCCATCGACCGCCTGGACGCGATGCTCTCGGATCTCAAGGACTGGACCGGGTACACCACCAATCCCGATGCGGCGCTGGCCCTCCAGACCCTCGGGCAGCGCGCCCGGGTCGCGGTCGGCCGCCTGGCCGACGATGCCCAGGCACTGGTCGATCTGCGCGGCAAGGTCCGCACCCTGATGTATGACGGCAACGACCTGCTGGCTCCCGAAGCCGCGGTGGGGCGGGCGGCGCAATCCTTCCTCGGCGCGCGAGACGCCCTGCGCCAGGCCTGCGGCGCCTTCGAAGCCATCGCCGGCCGTTCGGTGCGGGACACCTTCGCCGCGACCGGAGCGGCCCTGGACGCCATTCACCAGACCGCCGACCGGATCGCGGAACGCAGCGCTGACTTGCGTGACTGGTGTGCCTGGCGCCGCCGGCGGCAAGAGGCCCTCGACCTGGACTTGGAACCGCTGGTGGAGGCCCTCGAGGTCGGCCGCATTCCGGCAGGGGAGTTGGAGGCGACTTTCGAGGCAGCCTACTGCACCTGGTGGTCGGGCGCGGTGATCGGCGAAGACGACGTGCTGCGGACCTTTTCGACGCCCGAGCATACCTTTGCCATCGAACGGTTCCGTGAGGTCGATGGCCGTTTCCAGGAGCTCACCGCCGCCTACATTGCGGCGAAACTGGCCGGACGATCGCCGGGTACCGACGACGTCGTGCGGAAGTCGTCCTGGGGCATCCTGCGCCATGAACTTCAGAAGAAGAAACGGCACCTGCCCGTCCGTCAATTGATCAAGGAAATCCCTGACGTCCTGACCACCCTTGCCCCCTGCCTGATGATGTCCCCCCTGTCGGTCGCCCAATACCTGCCAGCCGACCAGGCGCTTTTCGACGTGGTGATCTTCGACGAGGCCTCACAGATCACCGTCTGGGATGCGGTGGGGGCCATCGCGCGCGGCCGGCAAGTCATCGTTGCCGGGGATCCGAAGCAGATGCCGCCGACCAATTTCTTCGCCCGCACCGATGACGATCCGGATGGCGAGGTGGCGGTGGAAGGCGACCTGGAAAGTATCCTGGACGAGATGCTGGGCGCCGGCATTCCGCAGAAGACACTCAACCTGCATTACCGGTCCCGGCGCGAAAGCCTGATCGCCTTTTCCAACAGCCGCTACTACGACAACCATTTGGTGACCTTCCCGGCATCCACCCATCCCGACAAGGGGGTATCCCTGATCCGGCCCGATGGTTTCTATGCCCGGGGCAAGGCACGGCACAACGAGGGCGAGGCGCGGGCGATCGTCGCCGAGATCGTCGATCGCCTCACCCACAAGGACGAGGACCGGCGCAACCAGTCACTCGGCGTCGTCACCTTCAATTCCGAACAGCAGACCCTGATCGAAAACCTCCTTGATGAGGCGCGCTCCCGGGATCCCGGCATCGAATGGGCGTTCTCTTCGGACAGCGTCCTCGAGCCCGTTTTCGTGAAAAATCTGGAAACGGTGCAGGGAGACGAGCGTGACATCATCCTGTTCAGCGTCACCTATGGCCCGGACCAGGGCGATCACGTCACGATGAATTTCGGCCCCCTCAATCGGCAGGGCGGGGAACGCCGGCTGAACGTGGCGATGACCCGCGCCCGTTCGGAAATGATTGTGTTCTCCACCCTGTCTCCGGATCGCATCGACCTGTCGCGGACCCAGGCCCGCGCAGTCACCGACCTGAAGCATTTCCTGGAATACGCCGAACGCGGACCGGCGGCCCTGGGCGGCTCGGTGTTCGGGTCGCTGGGGGATTTCGAATCCCCGTTCGAAATTGCGGTGGCCCGAGCCCTGAAGGACAAGGGATGGGAAATTCATCCCCAGGTCGGGGTGTCGGCCTACCGGATCGATCTCGGCATCGTGCATCCGGACCAGCCGGGCCGCTATGTGGCCGGTGTCGAATGCGACGGTGCGATGTACCACAGCAGTGCCTTCGCACGGGAACGGGACAAGATCCGCCAGTCGGTGCTGGAAGGCCTCGGGTGGACGTTGTTCAGGGTCTGGTCGACGGACTGGTGGACCAACCGGGCCAAGGCCTTCGACACCCTGCAGCAGGCGCTCGAACGGCACCTCGAGGACGGCCGCCGCCAACGCAAGGAGGCGGAAGAAGCCCGGCTGGCGAAAGAAGCCGAAGACGCTTCGGCCGCGACCCCTCCGCCGCCTCCCTTGGAGGAGGAAACGGCGCGATCCGAACGGGCAGCCCCGTCATCGCAGGGTGAGGTCCGGCCGCAAGGCGCGCCACATGCCATGGCCGCAGATTTGGCGGATCCGCTCCCCGCACCTCCGCCTTCGGGTGAGGATCTGTTCGGAAATTCGATCCACGGCTATGTGGTCGCGCACCTTGACGATGGCCGGTATCGGCCGGACGCCGAACGGTTTTACGACGACGACTACTTGCCGCAGTTGTCGGCCATGATCGACCATGTCGTCGACACCGAAGGCCCGATCCACGAGGATGTCCTGGTGCGGCGCATCGCCCGCCATCACGGTTTCCACCGGGCCGGCCGCCAGATCCGAGATATCGTTCTCGATTTGGCAAAGCATCGCCGCGGCCGGACCCGAGAGGACGTGGGGTTGTTCTTCTGGGCCAAGGGAACGGTGAAGGACCGCCGCGCGCCCGCCCGCTACCGCGATCGCGACGACGAAATGCGGAAGGTGGAACACATCTGCCGCGAGGAGATCCGAGCGGTCAATGGTGTCCTCGGCCTCGGTGGGGATCCGATGGAAATCGCACGCGGCATCGGCATCGCCCGGTTGAGCCAAAGGGTGAGATCGCGGATCGAGAAGGCTCTTCAAGAAGATTCATGATGCTTCATTGAACGAAGCATCGGAAGAAGCCGTGCGGGAGGGTCCAGCCTTGGTCCATGAAGACGCCCCGGCTGACCGTGTGCCTCGTTGAGCGCCCCCATGAGATCGCCGCAGGCGAAGCCCCGCAGGTCGTGGAGTTCCACGTGATCGTTCTCGTCCTTCATCAGGTGCAGGGCCAGGTCTTTGGCCCCGCCCCGGACGTTGCCGTGCAGGATCATCCGTCCAACACCGCCTTGAGGCCCAGTACCGCGATCAGGGTCTCGCGCATCGCCTGGATATCCCGGCAGGCCGCGTCGAGATCGTCGATGACCTCCGGCGACAGGTCGAGCGTGCCGGTGTTGGCGGCGAGGCGGGTTTCCCCGAGCCTCCCCGGCACCTGGGCCAGCAAGGCCTGATTCACACGGGGACGATGTGACCGACGCCGTTTCTCGGCTTTCGGGCCCAACAGGCGGTCACGGATGTAGGTCCCCAAGGGCTGGTTGCCCGCTTCGGCTTCCAGCCTTTCCCGTTCCACCGGGGACAGGCGCAGGGAGAACGGCGGCGGGGTGTCACGCTTGGTCTTGCCGGGAGCCGCTTCGGCGACGCTCTGGAAGTCCTTCGAACAGGAAGTGCCGGTCATAATTTCGGTCCTTCCGGCTTATCCCCGGAAATCCGCCGAGCGGTCGATCCGGCACAACACCTTCAAGATCCGCGCCGTGCGCCGCAGGCGGTCCGGGTCGTCGCTGGTGTGGCGCCGTTCGAAGTCCAGCCGCCACCGCCAATGCGCCACGAAATCGCGCGGCAGATCCGGCGCCGCCGGCTCCCCGGTCAGGGCGCCGATGGTGCTGTCGTAGTCGGGATGCAGTTCCGGCTGGAAGGCGAGCAGCGCGTAGTCCTCCCAATCGAGAACCCCGGCCGCGTAGAGTTCGAGGCTGAGATCGACCATCTGGCGCGGCGTCATGCGCCGCACGTCGCGCGACCCGAGCAGCGAAACCCGCGGCGGATCCGGCGGGCGCGGGTCCGCGCCGGCCCGGTCGGCGGGCACCGGCGGCGCGGCCGGGGTCACCACCACCAGCGCGCAGGCGGTCGCGCGACGCGGGTCCTCCAGCGCCACGTCCGGCGGCGGCGGGGCGTTCGGGAACGGCGGTGCGACGGTCATGTCATTGGCGAGGCGGTCTCCCGGTTGCGGCGTTTGCGCAGATACATGGCCTTGTCGGCCTCGTTGAGAAGGGAGTCGATCGGGTCTTCCGGCCCCACCGGGCGATGGCCCACGCTGGCCCGCACCAGGATCACCTGATCGTGCCAGCCGGCGGTCGCCGCGTTGAGATCGCGCTCCAGCTCGGCGGCGCGGGTCTTGGCGGCGGCCGGCGAGGCGTGGGTCAGCAACACCGCGAACTCGTCGCCGCCGAGGCGTCCCACCGCGTCGCTGTCGCGCACCCGCTCGCGCAGCAGGCGGCCGACCCGGCGCAGCACCGCGTCCCCGGCGGCGTGCCCGTGGGTGTCGTTGATTC
>JANQGL010000181.1 GCA_028277325.1 Magnetospira sp. | reverse complement strand
GGCCAGGTAGCGGCAGGCGTAGGCCGCCGAGCGGTCGACCTTGGTCGGGTCCTTGCCCGAGAAGGCGCCGCCGCCGTGCGGGGCCGCGCCGCCGTAGGTGTCGACGATGATCTTGCGGCCGGTCAGCCCGGCGTCGCCATCCGGACCGCCGATCACGAAGCGGCCGGTCGGGTTGACGTAGAACTGGTCTTCCGGGCACATCCAGCCGTCCGGCAGCACGGACTCGACGAACGGGCGGACGATTTCGCGCACCGCCGCCTGGTCGAGCCGGTCGTCATGCTGGGTCGCCACCACCACCGAGGTGGCGCACACCGGCACGCCGTTCTCGTAGCGCAGGGTCAGCTGGCTCTTGGAATCGGGGCCCAGGCCGCAGGCCGGGTCGGCGTGCCGGGCCGCGGCCATGCGGTGCAGGATTTCGTGCGCATAGTGGATCGGCGCCGGCATCAGGGCCGGCGTTTCGTCGCAGGCGAAGCCGAACATGATCCCCTGGTCGCCGGCCCCCTCGTCCTTGTCGGTGCCGGCGTCGACGCCCATCGCGATGTCGGCCGACTGCGAGTGGATGTGCGAGATGATCTCGGCGTCGCGCCAATGGAACCCGTGCTGTTCGTAGCCGATGTCCCTGATCGCCTGTCGCGCCGCGTCCTTGAACTGCTCATGGCCGAGGGAATCGGGGCCCCGCACCTCGCCGGCCAGGGCCACGAAGTTGGTGGTGCAGAGGGTTTCCGCGGCGACCCGCACGTTGGGGTCGCCGGCCGCCATGAACAGGTCGACAATGGTGTCCGAAATGCGGTCGCACACCTTGTCGGGATGGCCTTCGGAAACGGATTCGCTGGTAAACAGGTACGAGGCCGCAGGTTTGGACACGATCAAATCTCCCTTGGGTGAATCTTGTCGGCGTCCTCGCCGGGCGACGAGGCGCGTTTACGGATCACGCGAGACCGGAATCCGCGTCTTTGTGACAAGGAACACCCCAGGGGTCAAGGATCATATCCAACGCCGCGCGGCGGCGATCAGCTTTCGTCGTCGGCCAGATCGACGTCGGAATTGGCCAGCGACTTGGCCAGTTCGAACAGCCGTCGCCGGACCTGCGGGTTGTTCACCCGGTAGTAGGCGCGCACCAGTTCCAGGGTCTCGCGGCGGGTCAGCGGATCCGCCTCGAGCGCGGCCTGCGGCGTGTCCGAGAATCCGCCGTCGGCCACCCCGGCCTGGGCCGATTCGGTCATGTCGTCGAAGAAGAACGAGATCGGCACGTCGAGAATTCGGCTGAGTTCGTACAGGCGGCTGGCCCCGATCCGGTTGGCACCCCGCTCGTATTTCTGGATCTGCTGAAACGTCAGGCCGACCGCCTCGCCGAGTTTCTCCTGGCTCATCCCGAGCAGGGTCCGGCGCAGCCGGACCCGGCTTCCCACGTGGATATCGATCGGGTTGGGAACCCCGGGCGGCAGGCGACGCTCGTTGGCCTCGCGGCGGGGAAGAGGCGTAATTTGTTCGTTCGTCATGGTATCGGTGGTTCTCCGTCACATCTTTAGGGGCAGAGCCGCTCTTTGTTGCTACAACCTGAATTTATTAACTCATAGGTATAACGTCAAGAGGTGTATCCTCCCAATTCGACTCAGTGTTAAGGCATGTTCCGACGGCCCGCAATCCGCAGCCGGGCAAACCCTGTGGACAGGATCAGGGATGCGAGCGCGAAACCGACCGGCAAGCCATTCCCAAGCTTCGCAAATGGCGGCGGGTTATGCAATGCGCGCGGTAATTCCGTATCAATCACGCCGCGCCGGCCGAGCCCCAGGTGGGCGGCGACGCGGCCGAACGGATCGACGACCCCCGAAATCCCGGTGTTGGCGACGCGAACCAGCGGAATGCCTTCCTCCACGGCGCGCAGACGCACCGCGGCGAAATGCTGGAAAGGGCCGGGCGACAGGCCGAACCAGCCGTCGTTCGTGACGTTGAGCAGCCACCGCGGCCGGTCGGTCGGGTCGACCACGGCACCGGGAAAGATCGCCTCGTAACAGATCAGCGGGGACACCGGCGGCAGACCCGGCAGGTGCAGGGTGCGGCGTCCCGGCCCCGGCGAGAAATCCACCGAGCCGGTGGTCAGCTTGGCGATCCGAAGAAGGTCGCGCTCAGGAACATATTCCCCGAACGGCACCAGGTGCGCCTTGTCGTAGGTGGCGACGATGACGCCGTCGCGGTCCAGCACCTGAAGGCTGTTCCACAGGCGCCGGATGCGCCCGTCCTCGACCACGCGGCGGCGTGCCCCGAGCAGCACCAGGCCGTCGGCCGGCACCGCGCCGCCCAGCACCCGCCGCAGGTCCGGAACCTCCTCCAGATAGTAGGGCACCGCCGTCTCGGCCCAGATCACGTGGGTCGGCGGCAGCGCGTCCGGGGCATCGGGCCGCAGCCGGCTGAGCGCCAGCTGATCGCCCACGTTGCGGACCCGCAGCGCCGGCGCCCACTTCTCGGCCTGCGGGATGTTGGGCTGCACCAGGCGCAGGCGGACTCCCGCCACGGGATCCGACCCCGGGGCCCCGGCCGCCTCCAGGCGCAGCACTCCCCAGCCGCCGATCAGCACCAGCAGCGCGCCGCCGACCGCCAGCGGCCGCCAGCGGCCGCGCCGTCGGCGCGGCGCCGCCAGGGTGGCCGGCAGCGCCGCCAGCCCGACGGTGATCAAACCCAGGCCGTAGACCCCGACCACCGAGGCCGGCTGCATCATCGCCGGCACCGCCGACCACACGCTGCCCATCAGGTTCCACGGGAACCCGGTCAGGACCCAGCCGCGCATCCATTCGAGCAGCGTCCACAGGGCCGCGAAGGCGACCACGCGCCCCCAGCCGCGGGTGCCGGTCAGGCGCAGGCCGAGCGTCGCGAGCCCGGTGAACAGGGCCAGCCCGGCGGCCAGGCCGCCGATCGCGAACGGAATCATCCAGGCGAAGCGCTCGGGATCGGTCAGGAACGAATGGGCCACCCAATGCAGGCCGGCCGCGAACTGTCCGACCCCGAACAGCCAGCCGACCGCGAAGGCGCCGCGCCGCGTCGCCGCGCCGTCGAGCAGCCACAGCAAACCCGGAAAGGCCACCCACAGGACCGGCAGCAGGTGGAAGGGCGGCATCGCCAGCGCCGTCGCGGCGCCCAGCACCAGCGCCAGCCCGGCGCGCTGCCGGCCGGCGCGGCCGGCCATCCAAGCGCCC
>JANQGL010000174.1 GCA_028277325.1 Magnetospira sp. | reverse complement strand
CAGCAGGCCGCGCCGGCGCGACTGCGACAACGTGAAATGCACCGTCGTCAGCAGGTTGGGACCCGGCGTGACCACCGCCGCCAACCAGATTCCGGCGATCGCCAGGAGGTTTGGAAGATACGTCACGTCCCGGGCCCCCTCATCAGCCGATAGCGGCCCAGATTCTGCGGGCTGAGGCGCACCCGCAGGTGCATGCGGCCGTTGTCCCGCCGATCCCGTTCGAGCACCTCGCCATGCGCGTGCAGCCAGGCCAGGGTACGGCCGTCGGCCGCGTCCAGGTCGGTCTCGATCACCTCCCAGGCGGCCGACAGCGCGGCGTCGATTCGCGCCCGCAGCGCCTCGCACCCTTCGCCGCTGACGGCCGACACCGGCACCGCCGGCGGGTCGTCGGCGCGCGCCGCCCGGTTGGCCAGCGTCGCGGCCTCCTCGGGCGCCAGAAGGTCGGCCTTGTTCAGGGCCTCGACGGTGCGGGTCTCGACCGCCGTTTCCAGGTCCATCTCGCCCTTGAGAACGGCGACCACGTCCTGCTTCTGGGCCTCGGTGTCCGGATGCGCGATGTCGCGCACGTGCACCAACAGGTCCGCCTCGCGCACCTCCTCGAGCGTCGCGTGGAAGGCGGCGACCAGCTCGTGCGGCAGGTCCGAAACGAATCCGACGGTATCGGACAGGATCGCCCGACGCCCGGACGGCAAGGTCAGGCCCCGCATGGTCGGGTCGAGGGTGGCGAAAAGCCGGTCCTCGGCGTGGACGTCGGACCGGGTCAGGCGGTTGAACAGGGTCGATTTGCCGGCGTTGGTGTAGCCGACCAGGGCGACCACCGGATGCGGCACCCGCCGCCGCGCCTGCCGGTGCAGGTCGCGGGTCCGCCGCACGTCCTCCAGGTCCCGCTTCAGGCGGACGATCCTTTCGTCGATCATCCGGCGATCGGCCTCGATCTGGGTTTCGCCGGGGCCGCCGACGAATCCCAGGCCGCCGCGCTGCCGCTCCAGGTGGGTCCACGACCGCACCAGGCGCGACCGGGCATAGGTGAGCGCCGCCAGTTCCACCTGCAACACGCCCTCCCGGGTCCGCGCCCGCTCGCCGAAGATTTCCAGGATCAGGCCGGTGCGGTCGATCACCTTGCACGACCAGGCCTTTTCCAGATTGCGCTGCTGCACCGGCGACAGCGCACCGTCGATCACCGCGACATCGATGGATTGGTCATGGACCAGCGACGTCAACCGGTCCACGGCGCCGCTGCCCAGCAGGGTCGCCGGCCGAATCCTCGCCAAGGGGATCGCTTCGGCGTGGCACACCCGCAGGCGGATCGCCTCGGCAAGGCCGCAGGCCTCCGCGAGACGAGCGTCCGGGGCGCGGGGCGCCCCCTTGTCGCGCGTCGCGGGATGCACCACGAGACAGTGCGATCCCATGCGGCCTCAGGCTCCGGCGCGACGCGCCATCGGGAGGCCGGTCACGAGGCGTCGTCGCCCTTGTCGTCCTCGGCCTTGCCCTCGAAAAGCTGGATCGGGGTCGAGGGCATCACGGTCGAGATGGCGTGTTTGTAGACCAGTTGGGTATGCCCGTCCCGACGCAGCAGGACCGAGAAGTTGTCGAACCACGTCACGATCCCCTGCAGCTTGACGCCGTTGACGAGGAAAATGGTGACCGGTGTCTTGTTTTTTCGGATATGGTTCAGAAAAACGTCCTGAACGTTTTGTCCTTTTTCAGACGGCATGGTGGTTGTGTCCCCAGGCTTCGAGTTATTGGTCGTGGGCCCCGGCGGGCCGATGGAGTCTTCTGTCCGTTAAGACGTCACACACCGGGAAAGGTGTGCTTCACCGCGAGACCACGCCGATTCAAACCGATTAAGGTGCCGCAGTCCAGTTCTTTTCAATGAACCGGAGCAAGGCCGCACAGTCCGCCAAGTGGAGCACCCCTTTCCCGGTGTGTGACGTCTTAACGGACAGAAGACTCCATCGGCCCGCCGGGGCCCACGACCAATAACTCGAAGCCTGGGGAC
>JANQGL010000165.1 GCA_028277325.1 Magnetospira sp. | reverse complement strand
GCGCGACGGTGGCGATCAACGCCACCGCGAGCAGGAGCACGATCGGCGCGCGGCGGCTCGGCCGCCGGCCGCGCGGCTGCGTTTCGGGCGATGTTCTGGGGATGTGCGATCCGACCATGTTTCCGCTTCCCGGGATCGTTCCGATCCGTGCACGACACCACGGCGACCGTCTCCGGGTCGCCGACGAGAAGGGAACCGCACCGGTTTCCGAATCGCCTTGTCGACGATCCGGCGCCCGCGCCGAGACTCCCCCCTTCTCGCGCAAGTCCGACGAAGGCGCATAGGTCCTATGCGGCATGATCCTAGCGGCTTGACAGAGCGTTGGTGAGCGTGAAACGAAATCCCGGCGTCGTTTCGGTTCAAGATGTTGCGGACTGGCAACACCGGCGCCTCAAACTGCGGTTTTTTCGCACTCCGAAAGGATGGCCCGCCGGCGCCGGGCCGGCGCAGCGATCCGTTGGCCCACCGGGTCGCGCATGCTATGGTCCGCCACCCGAAACCGAGGGAGCACGAGGGATCAGGGTGTTGGACCAGGTCAAGCGAGGTGTGTCCGGATCGCCCGACGCGACGGTTGCTTTGGTGGCGCGGCTGGTGCGCGAGAACGTGGCCCCGTACCGCGGGTTGGTGATCTGGGCGGTCCTCTGCATGGCCCTGGTCGCCGCCTGCACCGGGCTCAGTGCCTGGCTGCTCGACCCGGTGATCACCTTCATTTTCGACCAGAAGCGCTCCGAACTGGTGCCGACGCTGGTCGGCGCGGTGTTCGCGGTGTTCGCCGTCAAGGGGGCCGCCAACTATATACAGATGCTGCTGATGTCGCGGGTCGGCCTGCGCATCATCGCCGACAACCAGAACCGCCTGTTCCGCCACCTGGCGCGGATGGACCTGCCGTTCTTCCACGCCAATTCGACCGGCACCCTGGTGTCGCGGTTCACCGTCGACATTACCCAGATGCGGGTCGCGGTCTCCAACGGCCTGACCGCGCTCGGCAAGGACCTCATGTCGGTGATCGCCCTGGTCTGCGTGATGTTCTACGAGGACTGGCAACTCGCCCTGATCGCCTTCGTCGTCTTCCCGACCGCGATCTACCCCATTACGCGGCTCGGCCGGCGGATGCGCAAGGTGACCGCCAACAACCAGCAGGAAATGGGGCAGCTCACCACCACCCTGGAGCAGAGTTTCCAGGGCATCCGCATGGTCAAGGCCTACGCCATGGAGTCGTACGAGGAATCCAAGGTGGAACGGCTCACCGAGCGGATCTACGCCCTTGCCGTCAAGGCGGCCAGCACCCGCGCCCTGTCCAGCCCGATCATGGAGACCCTGGGCGGGATCGCGGTGGCGGCGGTGATCGCCTATGCCGGCCACCGGGTGATCCACCAGGACATGCGCTCGGGCGCCCTGATCGCGTTCATCGGCGCCCTGCTGATGGCCTACGAGCCGCTGAAGCGACTCGCCAACCTCAACGCCTCCCTGCAGGAGGGGCTGGCCGGGGCGCAGCGGATGTTCGCCCTGCTCGACCGCGGGCCCGGCATGGCCGAGGCACCGGATGCCCGGCCGCTGGCGGTGGACAGGGGGGAGGTTCGCCTCGACCGCGTGCGGTTCTCCTATGACGGCGAGCACGCGGCGCTGGACGGCCTGGACCTGACGGTGCCGGGCGGCGCCACCGTGGCCCTGGTCGGCCCGTCGGGGGCCGGGAAGTCCACCATCCTCAACCTGATCCCGCGGTTCTACGATCCGGAGCGGGGGGCGGTGCGAATCGACGGCCAGGACATCCGCGGCTGCACCCTGGCGTCGCTGCGTGACGCCATCGCCCTGGTCAGCCAGGAAGTCACCCTGTTCGACGACACGGTGCGCGCCAACATCGCCTACGGGCGCCGGGGGGCGACCGACGCCGAGATCGAGCGGGCGGCGCGCGACGCGGCGGCGCACGACTTCATCCTCGGCCTGCCGGAGGGCTACGACACCACGGTCGGCGAGCAGGGCGTGAAGCTCTCGGGCGGCCAGCGGCAGCGCCTCGCCATCGCCCGCGCCATGCTCAAGAACGCGCCGATCCTGCTGCTCGACGAGGCCACCTCGGCCCTCGACACCGAATCGGAGCGCCACGTGCAGGCGGCACTGAACCGACTCATGGAGGGCCGCACCACCCTGGTCATCGCGCACCGCCTGTCGACCGTGGTCGGGGCCGACCTGATCCATGTCGTCGACCGCGGGCGGACGGTCGAATCCGGCCCGCACGAGCATCTGCTGTCGCTCGGCGGGCTGTACGCGCGGCTGTACGCCCTCCAGTTCGCCGAGCGAGAGGAGGCCGACCCGACGTGCGCGCTCTGAAGGCGATCCTGCGCAACGAACGGGTGCGGGGGGCCCTGTGCCGCCTCGGCACCCTGTACATCCGGCTGGTCCGCCGCACCGGCCGCTGGGACCTGCGCGGCGTCGAGACCCTGGACCGCCTGGCGGCGGAGGGGCGGCCGTTCATCGGCTGCTTCTGGCACGGCCGCATCCTGATGATGCCCTATGCCTGGCGCGACGGCCGGCACCGCGACCTGCACATGTTGATTTCCAGCCACCGCGACGGCCAACTGATCGCGCGCACCGTGGCGCCGTTCGGCATCCATACCGTCGCCGGGTCGACCCGCAAGGGCGGCGCCGCCGCGTTCCGGACCATCCTGCGCCTGTTGCGCGACGGCGACGTGATCTGCTTCACCCCGGACGGCCCGCGCGGCCCGCGCATGCGGGTCAGCCCCGGCGTGGTCCAGGCGGCGCGGCTGAGCGGCGCGCCGATCGTGCCGATCACCTTTTCGGCGTTCCGCGCGGTCCGGATGAACAGTTGGGACCGGTTCCTGGTGCCGCTGCCCTTCTCGGGCGGCGTGATCCGCTGCGGAGCGCCCATCGAGGTGGCGCGCGAGACCGACGATGGCGGACTCGAGGCGTTGCGCCGTCACCTGGAGGACACCCTCAACGGGTTGACCCTGGAGGCCGATCGCCACTGCGGCCGGCCGCCGGTGACCCCGGCCCCGGAGGCGGCGTGATGATCCTCGATCTTTACAAGGCCCTGACGACGCTCGGGGGTCCCCTGATCCTGTGGCACCTCGAACGCCGCCGGGCGCGCGGCAAGGAGGACGCCGAGCGATTCGGCGAGCGCCTGGGGCGGCCGGGGCGCCGCCGCCCGCCGGGGCCGCTGGTCTGGATGCACGCGGCCAGCGTCGGTGAATCCCTGTCCATCCTGCCGCTGGTCGAGCGCCTGCTGGCGGCGCGCTCGGACCTGCATGTGCTGGTCACCACCGGGACCGTGACCTCGGCCCGCCTGATGGCCGAACGGTTGCCGGAGCGCGCCTTCCACCAGTACGGTCCGGTCGACCGCCCGGCCTGGGTCGACCGCTTCCTCGATCACTGGACGCCCGACCTGGCGCTGTGGGCGGAATCCGAGCTGTGGCCCAACACGGTCCTGCGCAGTGCCGCGCGCGGGGTGCCCATGGTGCTGGTCAACGGCCGCATGTCGGACCGCTCGTTCCGCCGCTGGCAGCGGGCGCCGCGCGCCATCGGGCGGCTGCTGGGCGCCTTCCGGCTGTGCCTCGGGCAAAGTCCGGAGGATGCCCGGCGGCTGGCCGCCCTGGGGGCGCCGGCGACCGACTGCCTGGGCAACCTCAAGTACGCCTCGCCGCCGCTGCCGGTGGACGCCGCCGAATGCGACCTGCTGTGGCGGGTGTTCGCCGAGCGGCCGCTGTGGCTGGCGGTCAGCACCCATCCGGGCGAGGAGGCCCTGGCCGGCCGCGTGCACCGCGACCTGGCGCGCCTCGATTCCTGCCTGCTGACGGTGATCGTGCCGCGCCATCCGTCGCGCGGCGACGCCGTCGAGGCCGAACTGGAGGGTCTCGGCGTGCCCTTGGCGCGGCGCTCGCGCGGCGAGGTGCCGGACGGCGCCACCGGGGTCTATCTGGCCGATACCCTGGGCGAGACCGGCCTGTTCTTCCGCCTTTGCCCGATCGTCCTGGTCGGCAAGTCGCTGGTCGGGCGCGGCGGCCAGAATCCCCTGGAGCCGGCGCGGTTCGGCTGCGCGGTCCTGCACGGACCGCACATGGACAACTTCGCCGCGGTGGCCGGGGACCTGGCGGCGGCCGGGGGCAGCCTGCAGGTGGCCGGGGAGGCCGAACTGCGCGGCGAAGTTGTCCATGTGCGGTCCGTGCAGGACCGCGCAGCCGAACCGCGCCGGCTCCAGGGGATTCTGGAAGT
>JANQGL010000102.1 GCA_028277325.1 Magnetospira sp. | reverse complement strand
GCGCGAGCAGGGGATCGAGGTCCACCTTGGCGAGGGACAGCGCCACCTGAACCTCGGTCGCGCCGCCGAACGCGGCGGTCACCTCGCCGCCGACGGTCAGGGGCGCGACCGAGGGCGGCGCGAGGGTCAGGCGCAGATCGTCGGTCCGCGCCGCCTCGGCCGACACCTCGAGGCCGGATTGCAGATCGAACGACGCGCCGAGGATCCCCGGCAACGGGCCGCTGAGCCCGGCGCGCCGCACCAGCTCGGACAACCGGTCGCCGGACAGCCGCAGCTTCGCCTTGACGGCCGGGGCCTCGGTCAGGTTGCGCACGGTGCCGGACGCCTGCAGTCGCGTCGCGCCGTCGGCCAGCGCCAGATCGAGCGAGAACGGCAGGGTGCGGCCGTGGATCGCCTTGCCGGTGGACGCGGTGAAGGCGAGGCCCTGGCCACGCGCCGACAGCCGCCCCTGGGCGTCGAACGGCCCCTCCAGGGAGGCGGCCCGGATTTCCGCGTTCAGGTCGTCGATCCGCTCCTCAAGACCGGCCGCCGGATCGCGCAGGATCAGCGTGCCGTTGTCGATCACGAAGCTGTCCAGGCTCAGGTCCAGGGTTCCCGGCAGGCCGCCGTCGGAGGCCGGCCCGCCCTCGCCACCGGCCGGATCCTCCGGTTCCGCCGCGTCGCCGGCCGGCGGGGCGAAGGCCCAGTTCCAGCGCCCGTCGGGCAGACGTTCCGCCACCACCACCGGATCGCGCAGGCGCACCGTTTCCACCTGGATGTCGCCGCCCAGCAACGGGGCCGCCCTGATTCGGATTTCGAGGCGCGACAGGGCCACCATATCGGGTTCCGAGCCGCCCTCGGCGTTGGCCAGGCGCACGTCGCTCGCGGTCAGCGCCGGCGCCGGAAGGAGTTGCAGGGAAATATCGCCGCCGATCGTCAGTTCGCGCCCGGTGGCCTCGCGGACCAGGGCGCGGGCCTCGTCGCGATAATCGTTCCAGTCGATGAATCCCGGCACCACGAGGATCCCGGCGACCAGAATCGCGAGCACGGCGAGCAGGCCCAGAAACACCTTCTTCACGGGGACCCTCCTTGCGCGACGGGCGGCGGCGACGGGCGGAGTCTAACCCAACCGCGCCGGGTCTCCTAGTGTGGTGGATTCGAAGTTCGCGACAGTGTTCGGGGCCGACTCCATGGCGAACTTCGGACTCGGGACACTCGCACACGATCCGATCGGATGGACTCGATGCCGCTTCGGGGTGTTCGGAAATCGCGCCGGCGCGCGACGGACTCTGGAAATCGGTGTCGGACCGGCGTAAACCGATGCTCGAAAAACCCACGCGCATGAAGGAGGCGACGGATGGAAAAGGTGCACGCGGCCTACGCGCCGGAAGATCTGCGCAAAAGGTTCGGGCAGGAAATGGGACGCCTGCGCGCCGCCGCGCCGCGCGACGATCTGGGGCGAATCGACGAACGCGCGGTGTCGCGCCAGCTCGCGAAGTGGTGGCAGGACCACGGCTACACGTATCCTTGATCGGCCGCCCGGGCCGCCGCCCGGGCCCGCTTGGCGAGCCCGGCGATTTTCTTTTTCGTGTCGAGTTGCCGGCGGAGTATCCTTTCCTGCACACGGACAGGGGAGGGGGTGCGAACGATGAGCGGCATCTGGGGCAAGTTGGTCGGCGGGGTCGCCGGGTTCGCCCTCGGCGGTCCCCTGGGCGCCCTGCTCGGCACCGCGGCCGGGCATTTCGTCGATCTCAAGCGCGAGGACGACGACGGACCGCCGCCGCGCGGTCCCGCGGACCTGACGGCGTCGCGCCAGGCCGCCTTCGCCGTCGCCATGATCGTGCTCAGCGCCAAGATGGCCAAGGCGGACGGCCGGGTGACGCGCGACGAGATCTCGGCCTTCAAGGACATCTTCAAGATCCCGCCCGGCGACATGAAGGGCGTCGGCCGGCTGTTCGATCAGGCCAAGAAGACCGCCGAGGGCTACGAGCCCTACGCCCGCCAGGTGGCGAAGCTGTTCGCCGGCAATCCGGCGGTGCTGGAGGAGCTTCTGGGCGGCCTGTTCCACATCGCCCGGGCGGACGGCGTGATCCATCCCGGCGAGATCGAGTTCCTGCGCGGGGTGTCGGCGATCTTCGGATTCGCCGACCGGGATTTCGAGCGCATCCGGGAAGTGCACGCGGGGTCCATGCCGGGCGGCGTCCCGGAACCCTACACCGTCCTCGGGGTTACCCCCGCGTCGACCGACGAGGAGATCAAGAAGGCCTATCGCACCCTGGTCCGCGAGAACCATCCGGACACCCTGATCGCGCAGGGCCTGCCGCAGGACTTCATCGACCTGGCGCACGAGAAGATGGCGGCGATCAACGGCGCCTACGACCAGATCCGCAAGCAGCGGGGGTTTTAGGGCCCGTAGACGCTCATCTTGGGAGCCTCGGCTGGCGCGGGATCGGCAGGATGCCTCGCCGTTGCGGATTGTCCATTGCAAATCGCCGCCGGCCGCCCTAATGGCAATCGCAAGGCGGCGGCGCTCCGGGCGTTCGGCCGCTCCGAACCGCCAACCTCGGGAGTCATCCGGCCATGGGCCTGCTCGACCTCCTCATCGGGCGCGACGACCTGGGCACCTGCGATCCCCATTGGGTGCGCACCCCGGCCGGGCATTTCTGGCGGCTGGCCGACGTGCGTCCGGACGAGATCGGGCTGGCCCGGCTGAGCGGCGTCTACGTGATCTGGCACGGCGGCGTGCAGCCCCGGTGGCTGCGCGCCGGGCGGGCCCAGAACCTGGCCCTGGTGCTGACCGAGGCGCGCAACGACGCGGCGCTTCGGGCCTACGAGGACCGCGGCGGCCTGTGGGTCGCCTGGTCGGCGGTGCGCCCGGAATTCCAGGACGGCGTGGTCAGCCACCTGATCCGGACCCTCGACCCGCTGCTGCCCGATCCGCGGGCGAGCGCCGCCCCGGAGCCGATTCCGGTGCTCGTCCCCGGGGGGCGCGCGCGCCCCCTGGACCCCTGACCGCGGCGGCGGGTGCCCCGAGCGGGCGGGGCGGCCGCGGCGCCCTGGACAA
>JANQGL010000053.1 GCA_028277325.1 Magnetospira sp. | reverse complement strand
TCGATCTCGAATTTCACGCTGCCGCCGTCCGGCCCGGTGATTTCCTGGGCCTCCAGGTCGACCGTGAGAGTGGCGTTGGCGCCGCGCACGGCGTCGTCCATCAGCTTGTCCAGGTCCTCCTTGGAAACCTTGATGGGCAGGATGCCGTTCTTGAAGCAGTTGTTGTAGAAGATGTCGGCGAAACTGGTGGAGATGACGCAGCGGATTCCGAAGTCCAGCAGCGCCCAGGGGGCGTGCTCGCGCGACGAGCCGCAGCCGAAATTGTCCCCCGCCACCAGGACCTTGGCGTCCCGGTAGGCCGGCTTGTTAAGCACGAAATCGGAAATCTCGTTGCCGTCATCGTCATAGCGCATCTCGAAGAACAGGCTCTTGCCCAATCCGGTGCGCTTGATGGTCTTCAGGAACTGCTTCGGGATGATCATGTCCGTGTCGACGTTGATCATGTCCAGCGGCGCCGCAACGCCGGTCAGCGTGGTGAATTTTTCCATTTCCTCAGCCCCCGATCATGTCGCGCACGTCGGTCAGATGGCCGGTCACGGCCGCCGCCGCCGCCATCACCGGACTGACCAGATGGGTTCTTCCGCCGCGGCCCTGGCGGCCCTCGAAATTGCGGTTCGACGTACTGGCACAACGCTCACCCGGCTCCAGCTTGTCGGCGTTCATGGCCAGGCACATGGAGCAGCCCGGCTCGCGCCACTCGAAACCGGCCTCGATGAAGACCTTGTCCAGGCCCTCCTGCTCGGCCTGCTCCTTGACCAGGCCGGACCCCGGCACCACCAGGGCACCGACGCCGTCGGCCACTTTCCGGCCCTGGGCGATCAGGGCGGCGGCCCGCAGGTCCTCGATGCGGCCGTTGGTGCAGGATCCGATGAACACCTTCTGCACCGGAATCTCGGCCAGCGGCGTGCCCGGTTCCAGGCCCATATAGTCGAGCGAGCGCTGCATGGCGGCGCGCTTGCCGTCGTCGGCCGCCGAGGCCGGATCGGGCACGGAAGCCGTGATCGGCAGCACGTCCTCGGGGCTGGTGCCCCAGGTCACCTGCGGCGCGATGTCCTCGGCCTTCAGCACCACCTCCTTGTCGTAAGTGGCGCCCTCATCCGTCGTCAGGGTCTTCCAGTAGGCGACGGCCTTCTCCCAGTCCTCGCCCTTCGGCGACAGGGGTTTGTCCTTGAGGTACGCGAAGGTCTTCTGGTCCGGCGCGATCAGGCCGGCCCGGGCGCCGCCCTCGATGGACATGTTGCAGACCGTCATGCGCCCTTCCATGGACAGGTCGCGCACGGCCTCGCCGGCATATTCGATGACATGGCCGGTGCCGCCCGCCGTGCCGATGACGCCGATCATGGCCAGGACCAGGTCCTTGCCCGTCACCCCGAAGGGCAGCGGCCCCTCGACCAGGATGCGCATGTTCTTGGCCGGCTGCTGCAACAGGGTCTGGGTGGCCAGCACATGCTCGACCTCGGACGTGCCGATGCCGAAGGCGAGCGCCCCGAAGGCGCCGTGGGTCGAGGTGTGGGAGTCCCCGCACACAATGGTCGAACCCGGCTGGGTGAAGCCCTGCTCCGGCCCGATCACATGGACGATGCCCTGGCGGAAGTCGTTCATGCCGAAATAGGTGACGCCGAAGTCCCGGCAGTTGCTTTCCAGCGCCTCGACCTGGATGCGCGATTCCTCGTCCTCGATGCCGAGGCTGCGGTCCGTGGTCGGCACGTTGTGGTCGGCCACGGCCAGGGTGGCTTCCGGCCGGCGCACCTTCCTGCCGGCGGTGCGCAGCCCCTCGAAGGCCTGCGGGCTGGTCACCTCGTGAACCAGGTGGCGGTCGATATAGAGCACGCAGGTGCCGTCCTCCTGGACGTCCACCAGATGGCTCTGCCAGATCTTGTCGAAAAGCGTGCGCGGTTCGGCCATGAAGTCGGGCTCCCCTCGGAAAAACGGCCCGCGGGTTGTTCCGGCGGGCCGCTGCGTTTGAATGGTTTATTCGCTCTCGGCCGGGGCCTCGGCCTGCTCGGCGCCGTTCTTCTTGGCGCGGCCGGCGGCCTGGGCGGCGGCCTTGGCTTCCGACGCGGCCTGCTTCTCGGCGGCGGTCAGCTTGGCCGAATAGCCGTCGGTCTTCTCGGCGATGCGGGCCCGCTTGCCCCGGCGGTCGCGCAGGTAATAGAGCTTGGCCCGGCGCACGTCGCCGCGGCGCACCACCTCGATGGCGTCGATGCTCGGCGAATAGAGCGGGAAGACGCGCTCAACGCCCTCGCCGTAGCTGATCTTGCGAACCGTGAAGGACGAATTCAGCCCCCGGTTCTTGCGCCCGATGCAGACGCCCTCGAAGGCCTGAAGGCGCTCGCGCTGCCCTTCCACGACCTTGACGTTGACGCGCACCGTATCGCCGGCGGCGAATTCCGGCACGGCGCGCTGGGCGGCCAGTTTTTCGACCTGCTCTTTTTCCAGTTGCTCGATGACACTCATGTTCTTCGTCCTTTCCAAACCCCGGCCGCGCGATGCGCGAAACCGGTCAAAACGTGTAAATCCTCAAATCCATCACAGGCCGCGCAGGGCGGCGTAGCGTTCCCACATGTCGGGCCGGCGCTCCCGGGTGATCCGCTCGGCCTCGGCCAACCGCCATTCGCGGACCCGGGCATGGTGTCCGGACACCAGCACCTCGGGCACCGTCCGCCCCCGCCAGTCCTGCGGCCGGGTGAAGTGCGGATACTCCAATAGGCCGCTTTCGAAGCTCTCCTCCGTCAACGACTCCGGCGCGCCGACCACGCCCGGCACGATGCGCAAGCAGGCGTCGATCAGGGCGATGGCCGCCGGCTCGCCGCCGGACAGCACGAAGTCGCCGAGGCTCACTTCCTCGAGCCCGCGGGCCTCGACCACCCGCTGATCGACCCCTTCGAACCGGCCGCACAGGACCACCATGCCGGGGCCGTCGGCCAGTTCGCGCACCCGCCCCTGGTCCAGGGGCCGTCCGCGCGGCGTCAGATACAGCGCCGGCAGATCCGGGTCCGGTTCCAGCGCGCCGGCCAGGGCGGCGTCGACCACGTCGGGCCGCATCACCATGCCCGGACCGCCCCCGAAGGGGGTGTCGTCCACGGAGCGGTGTTTATCGCGCGCGAAGTCCCGAATGTCCACCGTTTCCAACGCCCACAGGCCCTTTTCCAGGGCCTGTCCGGCCAGGGACTGGGCCAGCGGTCCCGGGAACATCCCGGGAAAAAGGGTCAGGACCCGGGCCGTCCAGCAGGGGGTGGCGGTCCG
>JANQGL010000227.1 GCA_028277325.1 Magnetospira sp. | reverse complement strand
TTGTCGGCCCGGCGCCCTAGCCAAGCATTTGTTTGTGCGGCGATTCACCAAACGAATGTCGACCTTCGCCCGAATCTTTCGTTTGGATCGCTGCACTAGACTCAAGAGGTTGCCTAGTGTTCCGAATCCGAAGTTCGAAAGCGCCCGCCCCATCATGCAACGAACTTCGGATTCGGAACACTAGAACATCCGGCGCAGGGCCCGCATCACGGTACGACGGGCCGACACCATGGCGGTAAGCCCGGCCACCACCGGCAGCAGGGCAAGGATCAGGACATCGGTCGGCGCCGGTCCGACCGCGGGCGCCACCCCACCCCCCAGGCCGTCGATCATGGTTCCCAGTCCGAGCAGGGCCGGCAGGCACAGCAGCAGGCCGATGGTCCCGCCGCGCAATCCCAGGATAAGCGCCCGGGTCGCGAACTGCCAGGCGATATAGGAATCGCGCGCCCCGGTCAGATGCAGCACCTCGATCACGTCGTGGTGCACGGCAAGCCCGGTCCGGGTGGCGAACACGACCGTCGCGACCATCGAGGACAGGGTCAACACCACCACCGCCGCGGCCAGCGCCTCCACGGTGCGCAGCAGACCGACCAGCCGGCGCAGCCACACCTGATGATCGTCGACCAGGACGCCGGGGATCGAGGGGGCCAGCCGATGCCGGATGTCGTCCGCCGTGAGGCCGGCGCCCGGCGCCAGGCGCAGATCGATCAGGCGCGGCAGCGGCAGTTCGTGCAAGGTATCGGCCGATCCCAGCCAGGGGCCGAGAAGGCGCAGCAGGTCGTCGTCGTCGAGCGACCGCACCTCGGCAAGCCCGTCCACCCCCTCCAGCAGCCGCAACGCCCGGGCGACCCGGCGTGCCGTTTCCTCGCGGCTGTCGGCCGGCGGAAGCTGTACCGTGAAGGTGGCGCTGACGCCGCGGTCCCAGTCGCCGGCCAGGCGTTCCAGGGACAGCGCCCCGGCCAGGGCGAGGCCGGACAGGAACGCCATGAAGGCGATCAGCCAGGGCAGGAAGCGCGCGCTGGCGTCGCGGTCGAACGGCAGGTCGCTGCGCCGCAGGGCCATGTCAGGCGACCTCCGGGGCGGCGGCCGGGAGCGCCGTCAGCTGCCCGTGCTCCAGGCGCAGCGCCGGGTGCGGCCGGCGGCGGGTCAGCGGTTCGTTGTGGGTCGCCACCACCACGGTGGTGCTCAGCCGGTTGAGCTCCTCGAACAGGTGGATCAAGCGGTCGGCGACCCGTTCGTCGACGTTGCCGGTCGGTTCGTCGGCGATCAGCAGGCGCGGCCGGGCGATCACCGCGCGGGCGATGGCGACCCGCTGCTGCTGGCCGCCGGACAGGGTCGGCGGGCGCGCCTTCATGTGATCCTGCAGGCCGACCCAGACCAGAAGCTCCTCCACGTGGCGGCGGATTTCCGTTTCGCGCACCCCGGCGACGCGCAACGGCAGGGCCACGTTGTCGAACGCGCTCAGGTGGCGGAGCAGGCGGAAGTCCTGGAACACCACGCCGATGCGGCGGCGCATCTCGGGCAGCCTGTCGCGCGGCGTCGTCGCCACGTCGCGCCCGAACAGGGTGATCAGCCCGCGCGACGGCCGCATCGCCAGGTACATCAGGCGCAGCAGCGAAGACTTACCGGCGCCGCTGGGGCCGATCAGGTAGTGGAACGAGCCGGTCGGCAGCGAGAACGTCACGTCCTGCAGGATTTCCGCGCCCAGACCGTATCGCAGCCCCACGTTCTCGAATCGCACCACCGACTCGGCGTCCAGGTGCATCCCCGTCCCCGTTCCGTCCGACGGCTGGAATGGCGCCCGCCGCCCGGCGCTTCGGCCGCGTCGACGACCCTTCGCGTGCCGCGCGCGGCGCGCGCACTTTGGCACGATGCCCCCGTGGCGTCCAGTCCCGGGTGTCCGGCCATCTCCTTGCTTCGCGGTGAACAAGCGCCTATAACAAAACGAAACTGGGAAGGTTGTGGCGACACATGTTCATCACCTGTCCGAATTGCCGGACCAGCTACGGGATCAATCCGGCCAGTCTCGGCGCCACCGGGAAGACGGTCCGCTGCTCGGCCTGCGGCCACCAGTGGCATCAGGGTCCCGAGGCCCCGCCGCCGCCGCCGGCCCCGCCGTCGGCCCCGCCGCCCGCCGTCTACCCGCCGCAGACCGGTTCCCATCCGCCCCCGGGCGCCTATCCGCCGGGCTATCCGCCGCCCGGTGCCTACCCGCCCGGCTATCCGCCGCCCGGTGCCTACCCGCCGGGCTATCCGCCGCCGGGCGCCTACCCGCCGCCGGAAACACCTCCGCCGGCCGCCCGGCCGCCGGCCCCGCCGCCGCCCGATCCGCCGGCCCCTGAGCCGGAACCGGAACCGGAACCGGAATCGGAATCGGTGGCGGTCTCCGATTTCGACTTCCCGGACGACGGCGAAGAGTCCACCGATTTCGAAAGCCTGGACAGCGCGGACCTGGCGCCGGACAGCGATTTCGAGGCGCCGGCCGAGGACGCCGCCGCCGATTTCGACGAGTCGGTGATCGACGAGCCGGACCCGGGCCCGGTGACCTCCTATGCCGACGACGTCGACGACGACCTGTCGCGCGACACCCACGACGAACCCGACGCACTGCCCGATCCGGAGCCGATCCCGCAGGTGTTTTCCGGCGAGGCGCCGAGCCCCGAGCGCAAGGGCGGGGTGCTGCGCATCGTCCTTGTCGCGGTGGCCGTGCTGACGGTGGCGGCCGGCATGGGCGGGTTCCTGTTCCGCGATCAGGTGGTCGCGCTGTGGCCGGGCGCGGAGGCGCTTTACGCGTCGATGGGCATGCGGGAGGCGTTGGGCGCCGGCCTGAACGTGGTCGACACGCGAACCGAATTCGCCACCGAGGGCGACGGCGACACCATGGTGGTGCGGGGGGTGATCGTCAACACCACCGACCTGCCGCGACCGGTGCCCAACCTGAAGATCGTTCTGCTCGACGCCGGGGACACGACGGTGCAAAGCCTGGTCATCGGGCCGACCCGTCCGGAGATCGAGCCGGCCGGGCGGCAGCGGTTCCGCGCCGTGGTCCGCAACATGGCCCTCACCGCGCGGCGGATGGAGGTTCAGTTCACCGAAGACCCGCCGACCGAGTGACGGCGTGCCGCCACATAAACGAAGGACCCCTTCGGCGGAGGAAACCGAAGGGGTCCGGGCGGCCGGCCCGCGGCCGCCGTGGCGTGACGACGTGACCTCAGGCCGGCTGCGCCGCGAGGCGCGGCCGCAAGGCGGCGTTGCGCATCGCCTTCTGGACCTTCTCGAACGCCCGTACCTCGATCTGGCGCACCCGTTCGCGCGAAATCCCGTATTCGCGGCTCAGGTCTTCCAGGGTGGAGGGCGTTTCCCTGAGGCGGCGCTCCTCGAAGATGTGTCGCTCGCGGTCGCTCAGCAGCTCCATGGCGTCCTTGAGCAGCGAGCGGCGCTCGGTCAGTTCCTGGTTGCGGCCGAGCTGGGATTCCTGGTCCTCGCTGTCGTCGACCAGCCAGTCCTGCCATTCGCCGTCGCCGTCCTCGCGCAGGCTGGCGTTCAGCGAGTGGTCGGGGCTCGCGAGGCGGCGGTTCATGTTGACCACCTCCTCCTCGGAGACGTTCAGCCGCTCGGCGATCGCGGTCACGGTTTCCGGCGGCATGTCGCCGTCGTCGATCGCCTGCATCTGCCCCTTCAGCTTGCGCAGGTTGAAGAACAGCTTCTTCTGGGCGGCCGTGGTGCCCATCTTGACCAGCGACCAGGAGTGCAGGATGTACTCCTGGATCGCGGCGCGGATCCACCACATGGCATAGGTGGCGAGCCGGAATCCCTTCTCCGGATCGAACCGGCGCACCGCCTGGATCATGCCCACGTTGCCCTCGGAGATCAGCTCGCCGACCGGCAGGCCGTAGCCGCGATATCCCATCGCGATCTTGGCGACCAGGCGCAGGTGGCTGGTCACGAGCGCGTGGGCGGCGCTGTCGTCGCCATGCTGGCGCCAACGCTGCGCCAGCATGTATTCCTCGTCCGCCTTCAGCATCGGAAACTTGCGGATGTCCTGGAGGTAACGGGTCAGGTTGGCGGACGGCGATGTGCCCAGGCTCAGGCTCATGGCGGTCATGTCGTGGTCTCCCGTCGGTCGGCCGGCCCCCAAGGCCGGATCTGAGATCGAACCGTTTTCGCGGTCTGACTTGGACAATACCCCAGTTTTTCGCTCAAGTAAACCCAGAATCAATGTTTCTCTAATATATCAGCTAACTCTCTGATATCATATGGCAAAACGGTTTCGAAACGAATCTTATCCCCAGAAACCGGATGCATAAACCCGATCAAATATGCGTGAAGAGCCTGCCGTCCGAGGCGTTTTTCGGCGGCGACCGGTTCGGGTGGCAGGCCGCGCGGCCGGCGGCCGTAGACCGGATCGCCGACCAGGGGATGTCCGGCGTGGCTCATGTGGACCCGGATCTGGTGGGTGCGCCCGGTTCGCAGCCGGCACTCGATCAGCGCCGCGTGCCGGCCGAGCCGGCGCTCGACCCGGTAGTCGGTGCGCGCCGGCTTGCCGTTGCGGGCCACCACGGCCATCTTCTTGCGGTTGCGGGGACTGCGGCCGATCGGTCCGTCGAGGCTGCCGGCGCGCGGCGTCGGATGCCCCCAGACCACCGCCCGGTAGGCGCGTTCCAGGCTGTGGGCGGCGAACTGGGCGGCCAGCCCGGCCTGCGCCGATTCGGTCTTGGCGGCGACCATCAGGCCGCTGGTGTCCTTGTCCAGCCGGTGGACGATTCCCGGTCGCTGCACGCCGCCGATCCCCGGCAGGCCGTCGCCGCAATGGGCCAGCAGGGCGTTGACCAGGGTGCGGTCCGGATTGCCGGCCGCCGGATGGACGACCAGCCCCGGCGGCTTGTCGATCACGATCAGGTGCTCGTCCTCGTAGACCACCCGCAGCGGAATGTCCTGCGCCGCCGGGGCGGCCGGCGCCGCCGGGGGCACCGCCACGTGGTACACCTCGCCGTCGCGCACCTTGCCGGCCGGCCCGGTCGCCGCCCGGTCGCCGAGTCGCACCGCCCCGGATTCGATCAGCGTCTTGAGGCGGCTGCGGGTCAGTTCCGGCAGGGCGTCGGCGAGCACCCGGTCGAGCCGCTGGCCGGCCTTGTCCGGGCCCACCGCGACGGTGTATGTGAAGGGGTCGTTGGTCATGGAAACAGACTGGACCGGGCGCATGCTCGCACTCAAGTCCCTGGTCGTCGGACTCGGCCTGTTGATCGTCGTCGCGATGACGGTGATCGGCTACGGCCTGATGAAGAAGGCCGAGGATCCCGATTTCACGTTCTTCAGGTCGGACGGCGCGCCGGCGGCGACCGCCCCGGCGGCCGACTCGATTCCGGTCGCGGCGTCCGGTCCCCTGGCCCCGTTCGGCGACGTCGTGCTCGGCCTCCCCGAGGGCTGCGCGATCGCCGACGCCCGCATGCTGGCCGACCGGCGGATGCTGCTGCGGGTGTCCGGCCCCGGTGCCTGCGCCCGGGCGGTGGTGGTCGACCTGGCGGCGGGCCGGGTGCTCGGCCATGTGCGGGCCCGTTGAGCCGGCCCTGATCCTGCCCGAACCGATCCGGACGACGATCCGGGCGGCCGCCGAGGCCGCCTATCCCCGCGAATGCTGCGGCCTTCTGGTCGGCGTCGCCGGCGCCGACGGGGCGATCGCGGTGACCGAGGCGGTGGCGGCGGACAACGTGGCGGCGGGCGACCGGCGCGACCGCTTCGAGGTCGACCCGCGGGTCCGCATCGCGGTCGAAAAACGTGTCCGGGGCAGCGGTCGCCGTTTGGTCGGGCACTACCATTCGCATCCCGACGCGCCGCCCGTTCCCTCGGCGACCGATCTGGCGCGGGTCGACGAGCCCGATCTCCTGTGGCTGGTCGTCGCCGTCGGCGCGGGCGGCGCCGGCGAGATGGCGGCGTTTCGCTTCGACGCGGCGCATGGCGCGTTCGTCGCCTGCGCCCTGCACGCCGACGGCGTCAGGGAACTCGGGTGAACGGGTCGGGGCCTTCGAGGACGTCGTCGTCCCGGGCGGCGACCTTGCGACGCGGGCGAAGCGACTCCGTGCCGGGCGTCTTTCCCGAACTGTCGGGCCCCCTACTTCGGCGGCGTCCGGTCGGCTCCGTAAAGGGTGGCATGCCAGTAGGAGGTGCCGAGCAGGGCGACGCCGGCGATCATGTGCGCGGTGCGGTAGGTGGTGGCGTCGGCGCGCCGGCCGCGCGAGATGAAATAGCCGGTCAGGACCAGGGCGCCGAGCGACACCACCATGGAATTCTTGGCCGCAGTGCGCTCCCGCTTCAGGCGCTTGCGTTGCGCCTGGGTCCTCCGGTGGCGGGTCGAAAGCTGGCGGTCGGTCTTGTCGACGTGGGTCATGCGATCCCGGGTCCTTTCCTGTTGGGGGAGGGGGATCGCAGTCAACCGCGGACCGCCGCGCGCTGGGCGAGGCTCGCGACACCGCCCTTCACCACCTGCTCCAGCGCCACCTTGAAGGCCGAGCGTACGAACACCCTGCCCAGGTCCAGCGCCACCCTGCGCACCGCGTCCGGCGACGGTTGCGCGGCGGCGGTGCGGCGCGGCGCGGCGGCGCGGGCCGGCAGCGGGTCCCCGAACAGGAGGCGGCCGAGCGCCGCCACATCGGTCTGCGCCGGATCGTAGTGCACGATCAGGGAGTTGGCGCCCGGGCGGATGTCGAGGG
>JANQGL010000212.1 GCA_028277325.1 Magnetospira sp. | reverse complement strand
CCTCGAAAAAGGTCTCCCAGTCGACCTGCTTGGCCGCCGCACCCCGCGCCGTCGCATCGGAGGCGTCGCCGCCGGGCGCGGCGCGGACCGCGACAGGTCTCGACATTGGCCAGCGCATGACCTTCGGACCTCCGGTGCCGTAGGCAGGCATGCCGAGCCCGGGGCGCGGCAGACCTCGGACGTCCAGTCTACACGCCCGCCCCCGTCCCCGAAAGCCGCTGGTTACCGGTCTCCCGGCCGGTAAAGACCGATCTTGAGGGCGTCGGGACGCTTGCGGTTGAACGTCCGCCGGCCGCCCGGTCCGATCCGCCGCGCCCGCGCCTCCCCGTGCAGCACCGCCACCCAGGCCGACAGGACGACCAGCAGCAGCGGTCCGACCACCCCGAACAGCCACACCGAAAACGTCTCGAACGACAGGCCGAACGCGCCGGCCACGTCGGTCAGCAGCCGCACGCCCCAATCGTGAATGGTCTCGCCACGCGACATCGGCACGTCCCCGACGGAAAGCCACGTCGGCCCGCCGCCGGACACTCCCGCCGACGCCGGACCCGGTTTTCCGGAACGGTGCGCGGCGAGTGGGGCGACAATGAGGCGTATCGCTTACGGAATTATTTCGATTGCGAAATTTGCCTCTCGGCATTACATTCACGTGTCGGCTCGAATAAAACCAACGGAGACTGCGCATGGCGGCACAAGACCTGCGGATCATCCCGCGCGACGATGGCCAGCAGGGCTGGTGGGTGATGGAGAACGGCCGGGTTTCGTTCACCGCGCGGACCCGCGACGAGGCCGAGGGATTCTGCCGTCGGTGCCTCCGGCAGGCCCGGGCCGACGCCGAGCGGCTGCGGTTCAACGCGGGCTTCTTCGGCGTTTGAGGCCGCACGGGACGCGGACCGGGCATCGCGCCGCGAGCGGCGTCCATGTGCCGTCAGTAGGTGCCCAACTCGATCCGGACTTCGGCCAGTTCCTCGATGTCGTCGCCGGTTCGTTCGACCGCGATCACATCGGCGAAGTACGAGTTGCGGCGCCCGCCGGAACAGGGCGGCAGGTACCCGGCCCGCGCATAGGAGCCGGTGGCGCGGTTGCGCCGCTCGATCCAGGTGCCGGGCGGCAGCCCATCGTCGGTCTCCCCGGGCACCGCGGGCAACGTCGCCGAACCGACTCCCGGCGCGATCTCGAAACCGATCTTGCCGTGACCGCCGTCGTAGGACAGACGGCGATAGCTGCGGTCGTTGAATTCGACGATCACCGCGTTGGCCCGGGGCGGGATGCCTTCCAGGGCCAGCGGCGGGGTGGCCCCGTGGCCGCCGAACTTGCTGCAGTGCTGACCGCTCGGCACCTGGCGGCCGTTCCAGGCCGGATCGGCGAACGAGACCTTGAAGCCGTCGGCGGCGGCCGGTCCGGCGATCAAGGCCAGCAATCCGGCGGCGGCGAGAACATGGCGTGGCGACATGACAGCGCTCCCCTGGCGACGTGACGCGTCCTCTGCCGCGCCGATGCGACGCGGCTCCCGGACCCTAGCAAAAGGCGGGTTCTTGACCGACCGTTGAATTTATGGCGGACCGCCGTTTACGGCAAATGACGCAGCACGTAGGCGGCGTCCGAGACGCGGTACTCGCCGTCCGCCTCCAGATGCGCCCGCACCGCCCGGCGCGCGAAGCCCGGCAGATGATGGGTCGAGCAGGTCGTCGTGAAGGCGCCGGGCAGCCCGAACACCGCGCCGCGCCGTCGGGCCGGCAACGCCCCGGTGGCCAGGTCGGTCCACCCCCCGCCCCGGTCCAGCACCGGCAGGGTCGAATCGGGAAAACAGGTCGCCGGGCGCGATCCTCACCGGCCCTCCGGGACCGGGCGTCCGGCGGCCACCGCGAGGGCGCGCAACACCACGGCGTCGGTCAACAGCTCGGGCAGCGGGATGCCGCTCGGCGCGTTCGGTCCGTAGACCACGTTGAACGGAATGCCGAACCGCCCGAACCGCATCAGGTAGTCGGAAATCGCGTCGTCGGGCCGCGTCCAATCGGCCCGCATGGCGACCACCTCCGGGTGCGCCAGCCGCTCGCGCACCGGCGACACGTGCAACACCGCCGCCTTGTTGACCTGGCAGGTCACGCACCAGTCGGCGGTCACGTCCACGAACACCACCTTGCCGGCCGCCACCCGGTCCGCGATCGCCGCTTCGTCGAACGGCTGCCAAAACCCCGGCGGCGGCGGCTTGCCG
>JANQGL010000366.1 GCA_028277325.1 Magnetospira sp. | reverse complement strand
GGTCGGGCAGCGACAGGCAGCCCTCCTCGCGGGTTTCCCGTTCCTCCGACGCCTCCACGATCCGGGGATTGACGATGCGCAGGGGCGCCCGCTCGGCGTCCTTCGGCGCCACGTCGACCACGATGGCCCGCCTCGGAACCCCCACCTGCGGCGCCGCGAGGCCGATCCCGTTGGCGTCGTACATGGTCTCCAGCATGTCGTCGAGCAACCGGCGCATGGAGTCGTCCACCGCCTCCACCGGCTGGGCGCGCTCCTTGAGGCGCGGGTCGGGGGCGGTGAGGATGGTCAGGCGGGCCATGAGGGGCGGGTTCCCTGGTTCTTGACAGTCTCGAGTCTGACCGGTCATGTAAGGCCCGGGGGGCGCCGGGTCAAGCCGCGGCGCCCGACCGGGGGACACGAGACAGGGGGAACCGCGATGGTCTGGCAGAGCCTGTTGGGGGTGCTGGCGCTGACCGCGCTGGCCTGGGCGCTGGGCGAGCGGCGCGCGGCGGGCGCCTGGAAAATCGCCGCCGGCGGCCTCGCGGTGCAGATCGGGCTGGCCATGGCGCTGCTCTGGCTGCCGCCGGTGCAGGCGCTGTTCCTGCTGTTCAACGACCTGGTGCTGGCCCTTCAGGACGCGACCAGGGCCGGCACGTCGTTCGTGTTCGGCTACCTGGGCGGCGGCGACCTGCCGTTCGACGCGCCCTATCCGGGGGCCGGTTTCGTGCTGGCGTTCCAGGCCCTGCCGCTGATCCTGGTGGTCAGCGCCCTGTCGGCGCTGCTGTTCCACTGGCGGATCCTGCCCGTCATCGTGCGCGGGTTCTCCTTCGCGCTCCAAAAGTCGATGGGCGTCGGCGGCGCGGTGGGGGTCAGCGCGGCGGCCAACGTGTTCGTCGGCATGGTGGAGGCGCCGCTGCTGATCCGGCCCTATCTGGCCCGCATGGCGCGCGGCGAGCTGTTCATGGTGATGACGGTCGGCATGGCAACGGTGGCCGGCACGGTGATGGCCCTCTATGCCGGATTCGTCGCCCCGGTGGTGCCCGACGCGATCGGGCATATCGTCACCGCGTCGCTGATCAGCGCCCCGGCCGCCCTGATGGTCGCCAAGCTGATGGTGCCCGACGACGGCGCCCGCACCGAGGGCGGCTACGTGCCGCCGGACGACATACGCTCGTCGATGGAGGCGGGGGCGCGGGGCACCGCCGACGGGGTGTCGCTGCTGATCCACGTGATCGCCATGCTGCTGGTCCTGGTCGCCCTGGTCGGCCTGGCCAACCAGGGCCTCGCCCTGCTGCCCGAGGTGGCCGGCGCGGCGCTGACCCTGGAGCGCCTGCTCGGCTGGGCGATGGCGCCGGTGGTCTGGCTGATGGGGATCCCGTGGGCCGAGGCGACCACCGCCGGCGCCCTGATGGGCGTCAAGACGGTGCTCAACGAACTGCTGGCCTACCTGCAGCTGGCCGGGCTGCCGGAGGGCGCGCTGTCGGAGCGCTCCCGCCTGATCATGACCTATGCCCTGTGCGGCTTCGCCAACTTCGGCAGCCTGGGGATCATGCTCGGCGGCCTGTCGGCGATGGTGCCGGAGCGGCGCGCCGAGATCGTCGGCCTCGGCATGAAATCGCTGGTCTCCGGCACGCTGGCCACCTGCCTGACCGGGGCGGTGGTCGGCCTCCTGGTGCGGTGAGCGGCGCCGTCACCGCCGCACCCGCACCCGGTAGCCGAGGGTCGCCTCGCCCTTCGCCGGCACGGTCAGCGTCCACACCGCGCGTCCGGCCTCGCGGACGTGCGGCCGGCTCTCGTCGAGGATCGTCCACTCGCCGGGCAGCGATTCCTCGATCCGCACCTCGGCCGGCTTGTCGGCCCCGTTGGCGAGAACCAGGCGATGCGTCGAGACCGAGTCCCGATTGTCGCGATCGCGCCATTCGAAGGCGGTCTGCTCGCGATGCAGGGTGACGTCGAAGGCCTGCCCCAGGGTCAGGATCACCTCGCCGTTCTCGGGCACGTCGGGCACCCGGTCCTCGCCCACGAACTGCAGGCGGCCCTTGGAATCGGGCTGGTAGATGCGCGCCGTGCCGGCCGGCAGCGGCACCCCCGGATTGCCTTCGAGATTGTCGAAGGTCAGGCGGGCGTTGGGGTGGATCGGTCCCTGGCGCCCCGATCGCACCCCGTAGACCGGCACCCCGGAAACGACCCGCAACTCGCGGGTCGCCGCGATATCCTGCCCCGACAGCAGGGCGACCTGCTTGCTCTGGTTGTCCTTCAGGGTGACCCTGCGTCCCAGGTCGTAGAGGTGGAAGGCGGCCAGGCTCTCGCGTTCCGGCATCGGCGCGGCGTCCATCGCCGCGGCCGGGGCGGCCATGAGGGCGCGTTCCATCTTCGGGACGGCCGGCCGCGCGGTGCGGCGCACCGACCCGGCGACCAGTTGCAGGTCGGTGTCCGCGAAATCGGTCCCGCTGCGGTTGGTCACCGTGGCCCAGCCGTCGAGGTCCAGGCGGTCGCCGTCGGCGTTGAGGCGCAGCGTGTAGTCGGCCTGCCAGTCCAGTCCCTCGGTCAGGTAGGCGAGGTCGAGCGGGCGGGCGCCGCCGGTCGCGGCGTGCAGGGTGGCGAGCAGGGTCGGGCGCGGCCGCACCCCGGCCGGCAGGGAGTCGTAGACCAGGGTGCCCGGCGGCCGCGACCAGATGCGGCCGGCGATCTCCACCACCGGGCCGCCGGCCACGGCCAGGATCCGGCCGCGCCGTTCGCTCTGCGCGCCGGTTTGCGGATCGACCGTGACCACGCCCACCTCCTGGCCCTCGGCGTGGGCGAGCAGGCTGTCGGCCGACAGGGTCTCGAACTCGAAGTCCCGTTCGAGCACCCGTAGGTCCGGGCCGTCCAGGCGGACGCTGGCCGGCACCAGACGGGACGCCACGTCCTCGAAGGCGAGCCGGATCTCGCCGGCCGGCAGGTCGACCCGGCGGCTGTCGCGGACCAGGGCGAGGCC
>JANQGL010000318.1 GCA_028277325.1 Magnetospira sp. | reverse complement strand
CCTCCTGGGCCACGGGGAGGCGGTCCGGAACGGGGCCGCCGCCGTGCTGGGCGACCTGCCGGCGGTGTGGCGGCAGCGGCGGACCGTCCAGGCGGCGCGGCGGTGCTCCGGCCTTCGGTTCGCGGCCGCGCTGACCTGGTCGCCGCTCAGGATCCTGCGGCGCGATCCCGGAGTCCGGCGATGACGGATTGGGAAAGGATCTACGAGTCCGAACTGATCCCGCTGGTCCGCAAGGTGGAGTCCGAGGCGAGCCTGTGGAAGTGCATCGCGGTGGTGGTGCGCAGCCTGTTCCAGCGGCGCGGCGACGACGTGCATCGGGCGCGCCTGCAGGAACTGTTCCACCAGGAAATCGACCGCGAAGCCGACCTGGGCCGCAAGATCGCGGCGGCGGTGCGCATCCTCCGCTACACCAAGGAGCGGCGCAAGGAACTGGCCCGCGCGGCGGCCTACGAGGGCGTGGTGGCGCGGTCCGATCACGGCCCGGACATCGACGCCGCCGAGGAGGCCCTGGGATCGGGCCTCGACGAGGGGCTGTGGTAGCCGCCGGGCCGGCCCCGATCCCCTGCACCGGCTCTGGTGTTCGGTAACCACGTTTCGCCTTGCCATCGTCGGCCGGCCCGATTATCAATGATATTGATAATTATTCGCATAAACGGACTGAGCCGCCGCCCGCGCCCGATCCGCCGGCGGCTGGGCCATACGAGTGGAAAAGGACGTCTCCGATGTGTGAAGCCGCACCGATCGCGACCCTGCCGGACACCGCGAACGCCGCCGCCGACCTTCACCGCCCGCAGCGCCGCAAGCTCTGGGAACTCGACCGGGGCCTCCACTGTTCGATCATCGGCACCTGCCTGACCTTCGAGGACCTGCGCAAGCTGGCCCGCAAGCTGGGGGTGCCGGAGCAGACCGGCGACGACTACGATCTGCATGTGCGGTTCGTGCGGATGGCCCGCGAGCGCGTGCCGGGCACCCGGATGATGCAGAAGATCCTGGAGCGGCGCCACAAGGCCGCCATCGCGCGGTTCGGCGAGGCGACCGACGACGCGACGCTGGAGCAGGTCTGGTCCAAGGCGCTGGCCGACGGCGACATCCCGGGCGCCTACTGGGCGATGCAGACGCATCCCGCGTTGACTCCGGACCTGGAATACCGGGCGTTCGGCGAGGTCCACATGCTGTCGCACATCGCCGGGGCCAGCAACCGGGCCGACGTCAAGGACCTCAAGGTGCTGCGCGAGGAACGGGCCGGGATGGAGGCGACCGTGGCCGAGGAGCAGGCGCTGCGCTACCGGCAGGTCTCGGAGCGCGACGGCCGGATCACCGATCTGGAGGCTCAGGTTCGGTCGCTCAACGGGGCCTGGGAGCGGGTCCGCGAACTGGAGGGGAGCCTGGCCGAGATGGTCGCCGGCACCGAGGTGCGCGGGCTTCGGATCTCGGTGCGCGAGTTGCAGCGGGAGTTGACCGAATGCATGGATTCGCACGCCGCCCTGCGGCTGGAGCTGCGCGACCGGGACCGTGACATCGTCAAGCTGAACCGGGAGAACCGGCGCCTGCGCGAGAGCCTGGACGCCGTGGAGCTGAAATCCATGAAGATCGGGCCCCGCGGTTCCGGGGCCCACGAGGACGCCGAGTCGGCGGACTGCTCGGCCTGCTGCGGCGAGGCCGGGGCGCGTTGCGACCTGGCCGGGCGCTGCGTGCTCTACGTGGGCGGCCGGCCGCAGCATGCCTGCCGGTTCCGCGACGTGGTCGAACGCTGGAACGGTACCTTCATCCATCACGACGGGGGCCGCGAGCAGAGCGACGAGTCCCTGGAAGGGGTGCTGACCCGGGCCGACATCGTGGTGTTCCCCACCGACTGCATCAGCCACGGCGCGGCACGCAAGATCAAGGAACGCTGCCGGAGCGCCGAGAAGGCCTTCGTGCCGGTGCGCACCTCGGGCCTGGGGTCCTTCGTGTCCGGCCTGCAACAGGCCCTGACGGTCTCGGACGCGGGGCGGGAGACGGCGGACGGGGCGGCTTGAGGCGCCCTCTCCCGGCCGCGCGGCGCCGCGTCAGGCGCGACCGGCGATCAGAGTCCGCATCCGCGCCACCGCGGCGTCCCGCTCAAGCCCCGCCACGCAGGCGTACCGGCCGTCGACCAGCGGCCTGCTGCAGGCCCCCAGGCAGCCCTCGCAGTCCATCGGCCGGTAAAGGAAGGTCACGTTGTCGGGCGTGATCTCGGGGGCGTAGGGCACGATCTCGCCCACGTAGGCGGCGCTGGCCAGGCACAGGGTCGGGGCGCCGACCGCCACCGCCAGGTGCATCAGCGCGGTGTCCACCGAGATCACCAGACGCGCCGACCGCAGGCGCGGCACCAGGGTGCGGAACCGGGAGTCGTCGAACGTCACCCCGCGGCGGCGCAGCAGCGGCTCGAAGTCCGGGTTGCGGGCGCGGTCGCCGGGGCCGCCCAGGAACACCGCCACCGTGCCCTCCGGCAGGGCGTCGAGCAGGGCCGCGAACAGGCGCGCGTCCGGCTGCTTGGCGGGCACCGCCGAGAACGCCTGGATCAGCACCTCCGGGGCGCCGGACGCGGCCGGCGGCGGCAGGATTTCGGCCGGGAGGCGGACCTTGGGCGGCGGTTCCGGGGTCCCGGTCAGCCAGTCGGCGAACCGGGTCCAGCGGACCACCTTGTCCAGATGGGTCCCGCCGCTGTCGAACAGGCGGTCGTAGAGGCGCCGGTTGCGGGCCAGCTGGTGGCGGTACTTGGGCCAGTCGCGCGGCTCCATGGCCGCCGTCCCGGCGGCCCGGCAGGCGGCGACCAGGGGCTCGTCCAGCAGCGGATGGCGCAGGTGGTCGGGATGCACGACCAGCCGCGCGTTGAGGCGGAAC
>JANQGL010000078.1 GCA_028277325.1 Magnetospira sp. | reverse complement strand
AGGACTGCTACCGGGACAGCTACAGCGGCGCCCCGACCGACGGGGATGCCCGCACAACCGGGGATTGTGAATATCGTGTCCTGCGCGGCGGGTCCTGGAACGGCATTCCGTGGATCCTGCGCTCCGCGCTCCGGAACTGGGCCACTCCAGGCAACCGGATCACCATCAGCGGGTTCCGCATCGCCAGGACCTTCTAGGTGCGCATGCACCTGAAAGAGACCTCCTGGGTCTTTACCCCTTTACCTCCCGGGAGGGGTTCCAAGGGGAGGGTATCCCTCCCCTTGGCCGCCGCAGGCGGTCGAATCGAACTGCTGACGTGTGAGGAAGGGTCCAACCATGGGACATGACCGCAGCCGAGAGTACGGCCCGGCTCTGGAAGCTGCCTATCGATTCACACTGTGGCTGGTGCCGACGGTCGAGAAATTTCCGAGGAGCCAGAAGTTCCTGCTCGGGGACCGCATCCAGGCCACCGGCCTGGACGTCCTGGAACGGCTGATCGAGGCGACCTACACCAAGCGTCGCACGCGCATCCTGGACGACGCCAACCTCGGGATCGAGAAGCTGCGGTTCCTGTTCCGCATGGCGATGGACCTGAAACACATCGATCCGCGTCGGTACGAGCACGCGGCGCGCGAACTGGACCAGATCGGGCGGTTGGTCGGCGGGTGGCGGAAGGCGGATCATGCCGCGTCGGCATGACGGCCTGTTCGGCCGGGTCGCGTCGTTCCCGGCCCTGACGGCGGCGGCCCGGACGGCCATCAAGGGCAAACGGCGCAAGCCCGGCGCGGCGTCGTTCATGGCCAACCTGGAGACCGAGGTCCTGCGCCTGGAGCGAACCCTCCTGGACGGCACCTACCGGCCCGGCCGCTACACGGTGATCCGGGTGACCGATCCGAAGCCGCGCATGGTCTCGGCGGCGCCGTTCCGCGACCGGGTGGTGCACCACGCCCTGTGCGCGGTCGTGGAGCCGATCTTCGAGCGCGGTTTCATCTTCGACAGCTACGCCAACCGGAAGGACAAGGGAACGCACCGCGCGGTGGACCGCTACGAGACCTACGCCGGGCGGTTCCGCCATGTCCTGCGCTGCGACATCCACCGGTTCTTCCCGGCCATCGACCATGCCATCCTGAAGGCCGATTTCCGGCGCCGGATCGCCTGCCGGCCGACCCTGGCGCTGATGGACCGCATCGTCGACGCTTCCAACCCGCAGGAGCCGGTCAACCTTCACTTCCCCGGTGACGACCTGCTGGCGCCCCTGATCCGGCGGCGCGGCCTGCCGATCGGCAACCTGACCAGCCAGTTTTTCGCCAATCTGTATCTGGACGGCCTGGATCATTTCTGCCGCGAAGTCCTCGGGGCGCGGGGCTATGTCCGCTACGTGGACGACTTCGCGCTGTTTCACGACTCGCCCGAGGTTCTGGCCGACTGGCGGGAGCGGATCGCCCGCCATCTGGAGGGGCGGCGCCTGCGGCTGCATCCGCGCAAGACCCGCATCCAGGCCACCTCGGCGCCGGCCGGCTTTCTGGGCTACGAGTTGTTTCCGGGATACCGGCGGCTGCCGGAGGACTCGGTGCGGCGGTTCCGCACCCGGTACCGGTCGTTGCGCGACCGGGTGGCGGCCGGAACGATCGACCCGGACGAAGCGGCGCGCCACATCGATGCCTGGATCGGCCACGCCGCCAACGCCCATACCTGGCGCCTGCGCCAGTCGATCTTCCGCGATGGTCCGTTCGACCCCAAGCGGAAGCCTGCCCGCCCCCTTGTCGCCAGCGTGTCCTGCGCGGCGGGTCCTGGAACAACAAACCGAGGAACCTGCGCTCCGCGAACCGAAACAGGAACACACCAGACAACCGGAACACCAACAACGGGTTCCGCATCGCCAGCACACCCCCGCGCCGGAGCCGCCGCGTCCAAGGACGCGGCGGGCGTGCAACGGGCTGTCCAGGGGCGGCCATGGTGAGAAGCCGGCGGCAAGCCGCAGGGGCGATGTCCGTCTTGCCTCATCGCGAGGGACGGGCATCGTCCGCGCCGGACGACCCGGCGAACGCCCGCCCTCGCTCCGTCGCCCCCGCGCAGGCGGGGGTCCAGGAAGGCCATGAAAACAGCCGTCCGGACGCGCGGCTACGGTCGCCCGGAGTCCCGCCTGCGCGGGAATGACGCCCTCGGTTGAGCCGCGCCTCGCCCTGAGGTGCCCCGAAGGGGCCTCGAAGGACGATCAAGACGTTTCCCTACAGCGGGTCGCCTTTCATCGGAGCCACCAAGAGGCGCCGGTGAAAGGCGTGAATCTGCCCTAAAGCGCCTCGCGCGGATAGACGCCCCACACCTCGTCGCGGCGCAGCCAGCCTTCGGCGCCGTCGGCCTCGACCCGGCACCAGACGCCGTCGGTCGGGCACTCGCGCACCGTCGCGATCACCCCCGGTTCGGCGCGCGCCGCCGGGTCGGAGTCGGCGTCCGGCAGGGACCGCAGGACCCGCACCGCCCCCAGGACGATCACCGTGCGCCTGGCGTCGAGCATCGACTGGTGCACCCAGCCCTCGGCGCCCTGCCAGTCGCGCACCTTGCGCCAGGTGCCGTACTCGGCGATCACCTCCATCGGCAGGGTGCGGCGCCGGTACACCCAGTCCACCGGATAGCGCAGCCCGGGTCCGGTGCGCATGTTGACCTCGCCGGCCCGCAGGCTGACGAATCGGGGCAACGGCAGGCCGGTGCCCCGGGTTTCGTCGAACCCGGCCGCCGGCACCGCCGCGAGCAGCACGAGGGCGGTCAAAAAACATGTGAAGGATCGCCGCATGGGCGGCATGATCGGGCAGCGCCCGGCCGCTGTCAACGCCCGCCGGGGCTGGACAACCACGGCCAGGACTGGTATGGCCGGATGATCGGAAGCGGAGAAAGCCATGGCCGTCGCGAAGCCTCTCGTCGTCGTCACCCGCAAACTGCCGGACGCCGTCGAAACCCGACTCATGGAGCTGTTCGACACCCGGCTCAACCCGGACGACCGGCCGTTCGCCAAGGACGACCTGGTCGCCGCCGTCCGCGAGGCCGACGTGCTGGTGCCGACGGTCACCGACCGCGTCGATTCGGCGGTGCTGGCGCAGGCCGGACCGAACCTGCGGCTGATCGCCAACTACGGCACCGGGGTCGACCATCTCGACCTCGCGACCGCCCGGGAACGCAACGTCACGGTGACCAACACCCCGGACGTGCTGACCGAGGACACCGCCGACATGGCGATGACCCTGGTCCTCGCGGTGCCGCGCCGGCTGGCCGAGGGCGAACGGGTGATGCGCAGCGGCGACTGGCCCGGCTGGTCGCCGACCTGGATGCTCGGCCACCGCATCTGGGGCAAGCGCCTCGGCATCATCGGCATGGGGCGGATCGGCCAGGCGGTGGCGCGCCGCGCGCGCGGGTTCGGGCTGCAGATCCATTATCACAACCGGCGCCGCGTGCACCCGGATATCGAGGCCGAGTTGGAGGCCACCTACTGGGACAGCCTGGACCAGATGCTGGCCCGCATGGCCGGGGTGTGCGGGCAGTGGATCGACACCACGTCCATGC
>JANQGL010000061.1 GCA_028277325.1 Magnetospira sp. | reverse complement strand
AGATGGACAGGATCAGCTTGAGCTGCTTGAGGTCCGCCTCGACCACCGAGTCCATCCGCGGGTACTGCAGCTTGCAGGCCAGCACCGAGCCGTCCGGGTCGATGGCCTTGTGGACCTGGCCCAGCGAGGCGGCGGACACCGCCTCGTGGGAGAAGTCCTTGAACCGGCTCGGTGCTGGCCTGCAAGCTGCAGTACCCGCGGATGGACTCGGTGGTCGAGGCGGACCTCAAGCAGCTCAAGCTGATCCTGTCCATCTTCCACCGCTACGACCGTGCGATCGACGCCACCCAGATGTACCAGGAACTGGCCGAGCGGCTGCGCGAGGAGCTGGACTACGAACGCGAGGCCCGCAACATGGCCCTCTACGGCCACATGCTGGCCGACGAGCCGGGCATCCACGTCCCGGTGCCGCGCCCCGAACTCTCCACGCGCCGCCTGCTGTGCATGAACTGGCTGGACGGATCGCGCCTGCTCAGCGTCGCCGACCGGCCGCTGGAGGACCGCAACAAGGTCGCCTACAACATGTTCCGGGCCTGGTACGTGCCGTTCTATTACTACGGCGTGATCCACGGCGATCCGCATCTGGGCAACTACACGGTGCGCGACGACAACACCATCAACCTGCTCGATTTCGGCTGCATCCGCATTTTCCCGCCGGGCTTCGTGCAGGGGGTGATCGACCTCTACCGGGCGCTGCGCGACGACGACCACGACCTGGCCGTCAAGGCCTACGAGACCTGGGGATTCGTCGATCTCGACAAACAGACCATCGAGGTCCTGAACATGTGGGCCGGGTTCATCTACGCTCCGCTGATGGAGAACCGCACCCGCAACATCTCGGACACCAACTCGGGCGCCTACGGGGCGGCGACGGCGGCCAAGGTGCACAAGGAACTGCGCCGCATCGGCGGCGTGCGGCCGCCGCGCGAGTTCGTGCTGATGGACCGCGCGGCGATCGGACTCGGCAGCGTGTTCATGCACCTGAGGGCCGAGATGAACTGGTTCCAGATGTTCCACGAACTGATCGACGCGTTCGACGGCGACCGGCTGGCGACCCGCCAGGCCGAGGCCCTGGCCGCGACCGGCCTCACCCCGGCCGAGGCGGCGGCCTGAGCGACTCCGGTCGACCGCCCGTTCCGTTGCCCCGAAACGTCGCCCGGGAACCGTCCGCCTGTCGGACAGGGCCCTTGCCGGCATAACCAAAACAAGGGGTTGGCGAACGGACGAGTCGCCGGCTTTGCATCGCGCCGCGCAGGCTTTACGGTTCGTCCCAGTGCGGCGCACCGAAGGGGAGGCAGAACATGCGCGCGATCAAGTTTCTTCCGCTGCTGATCATCAGCGTGGCCATCTACAATTTCCTGGCGTTCCAGAACCCGATGGCGCTCGACCAGAGCGTCTATTCCCTCACCCTCATGTCGGGCGCCGTGCTGACGGTCACCATGAGCGAGGCCCTCATCATGGGGTCGCTGGTGCTGCTCTACGTCGAGGTGCTGAAGGCGACGTCGTCGTCCGACGCCTCGCTGGTCGATCACGCCCTGTCGATGGCGGTGTTCGTGCTCTGCCTGGTCGAGTTCCTGGTCGTCCCGGCCTGCGGCACGTCGGTGTTCTTCATCCTCCTGCTGATGACCGGGGTCGACGTCATCGCCGGGTTCTCGGTGACCATCAAGACGGCGCGCCGGGATTGGGGACACAGCTGACCCCCACCCGGCACCTGCGCCGAGGGGTCACGCCCCGGCGGACCGGAACTCCTGAACCAGCGCTTCGTGGTGCCGGCGGTGCGGGCGGTAGCCGGCCCTGGCGAGCACGGCGGCCACCGCATTGCCGGCCGTCGCGTCGAGCACCTCGCAGAACACCGCCGGCCGCCAGCGGGCCAGGAGCCCGGTGGCGCCGCTGAGCGCCGCCGCCTCCATGCCCTCGACGTCCAGCTTGAGGATCGCCACCGGCCGGTCGCGCAGTTCGGCCACGTCGTCGAGCCGCACCACCTCGGCCTCCCCCGCCCCGTCCGCCGCCTCGGTGAACCGGGCGGCGCCCGGATTGGCGTCCCGGTATTCCGCGCAGCGCAGCCGTCCCGGCGCCGCGCCCAGGGCGACGGGCCGCACGGCGACCCGGTCGGCCACCCCGTTCAAGGCAAGATTGTGCTGCAAGCAGGCACGGTTGGCCGGATGCGGCTCGAAGGCCACCACCGCGCGACCGGCCAGACGCGCCATGTAGAGGCCGTGGTTGCCCACGTGGGCGCCGCCGTCCACGTAGAGGCCCGGCCGGTCGATCGCGGCCATGGCGCGCAACAGCGGCTCCTCGTAAAAGGTCTTGAGGTGGACCGGGAAACGGCGCAACGCGTCGCGCGCCGAGGGCGACGCCAGGCGGAACCGCCGCCCGGCATGGTCGAACTGCGCCTCCGTTTCCACGAGTCCCAACTCATCGGCCTTGCGCAGCCGCACCTCGCTGCGGTCCGCTCCGTAGGTCACGTCCTCGGTCAGCAGCCCGACCCCTTCGAGGGTCTCGCACAGCACCACGAACTGCCCCGGTCGGTAAGCCCCGCGCGCCACGATCCGCACCCGGCAGCGATCGGCGGCGACCGGCGCCACCGCGAGCAGCACCTGCGCCGCCCGGGTGAGCAGCCCGGGATCGCAGTCGATCTCGATGCACGGGGTCGCGGCGATCCGATCGCGATCCAGGTCCGCGGACTCCGTGGCGCGGGTGAGGCGAAGGGACAGCATGACGACCGATCCGGCGGCGTTGCGCGACAGGGGAGGGCGTCAGGATGACACGCGCCCGGCGCCGAGTCCCGCCTGTTCGAGCAGCGACCGGGCACGGGCCCGCCAGGTATGCCCGGCGCGGAACATCCGGGTCAGGCGGTCGGCCCGCTCGGCCAGCGCGGGGCCGCTCGCGATCAGCTCCGGCAACAGGGTCGCGAACGCCTGGGGCGTGCGGGCCAGCGGCATCGCGCCGCCGAACGCCCGCTCCCAGAACGGGCTCCAGGTGGAGGCGACGCAGGCCCCGGCGGCCAGTCCCTCGAACACCCGTTCGTGGGATTCCGTTTGCGGCTGCAAGGCGTTGACCACGATCCGGCTGCGCCGCGCCAGGCCGGTCACCAGGTCGGCGTCGACCGGGCCGAGAAACCGCGCCCGGGTGTCCGGCAGCCCGGACAGGACCTCCCAGCCGGACCCGCAGACCACCGCACCGGGCAGCCGCCGCATCGCCTGGACCAGATGCCAGCGGGCCTCCTGGCGCAGGTAGAAATCCACCCCCATGGCGATCCCCAGGGACAGGCTGAGATCGGGTTGCCCCCCGCGCAGGGCGGTCAGCGCGGCCAGCGCCGACAGTTCGATCGCCCGCATCGGTTCCGCCCGCGCCAGGTCCAGGGTCACCTCCGCGGCCCGCCGAACCTCCGGCGCCTGATCCGCCCAGGCGGCGCGCATCGCCTCCGGGGGGCGCCCGGACACCAGATTGCCGGCGAACAGGACGGCGACGTCGCGGTCCTCCCAGGGCGTGGGCGGCAACGGATCCGCCCCATGCGGCAGAACGAAGGGCGGCGCCGCGCCCTGCTCCGGCAGCAGCTTGAGCACGTCGAGGAAGCAGGTCGCATACTGGCTGATGCGGCCGTGCGGCGTCGCCCGCGCCCAGGCGCCCAGATAGGGCAGCGCCGAGGCCGGCGGGTCCAGGCCGTAGAGCACCGCCGGCGCGTCGCGCAGAACCGGATGCCGCATGAGGTCCGGCGGCACCGCCAGGTTGAGGTTGACCGACAGCGCCACCTCGCCGGCCGCGAGCCGATCCAGGCCGGAGCCCGCATAGCGCACCCCGGCGGTCCGGTATCCAAGCGCCCGGAAGGCGGCGCCGAGGTTCTCGACCATGCGGGTGATGTTGCGATTGACGGTCTCCGCCGTGAA
>JANQGL010000383.1 GCA_028277325.1 Magnetospira sp. | reverse complement strand
GTGCCGGATCAGGGGAACGTTCCGCCACGACCACGGCCTCTTCCTCGACGATCCCCGGGTGGACTATGTACGGGCCGACCTGACCGATCCGGAGGACTGCGCGGGCGTCCTCGAAGGCTGCGCGTTGGTGGTGCATGCGGCGGCGGTGACCGGCGGCTCGCGAATGAACGCCACCCGGCCGTGGCGCCAGGCCACCGACAACACGGTGATGGACGTGCGGTTTCTGGAGGCCGTGGCAAACGCGAAGCCGTTGCGGCTCGTCTACATCAGTACCGCGTCGGTTTATCAGCCGTTCGACGGGAGCATGGAGGAATCGGGACTGGACTTGAACCTGCCGCCTCATCCCTCCGTGACAGGCGCGGCCCTCGCCAAACGGCACGGCGAGCAGCTGTGCCGGTTCCTGGCCGACACCAGCGGCGTTTCCACGGTCGTTCTCCGTCCGACCTCGTTGTATGGTCCGGGCGACAAATTCGATCCGTTGCGTTCGACGGTGACAGCCGCCATGATTCGCCGGGCCTTGGAAAAGGAGGGCGCGTTCGTCGTCCTCGGCTCGCCGGACATTCAGCGCGACATCCTTTATGCCGATGACTTGGGCCGGGCGGTCCTGGCCGCATTGAGGGGACGGGATATGCGGTTCGACGCGTTCAACGTCGGCTACGGGAAACCGGTCACGGTGGAGCAGATCGCGCGTTTCGCCCTTGCGTCGGCCGGGCACGAGCCATCCGGAATCGCGTTTACGGATGCGCCGGTCGACGTTGCCGGCCGGCGCGGCGTGTCGAGGATCAAGGCCGCGTTGCACTTGGGGTGGCGGCCCCGTGTTGCGCCTCAGGACGGTATTGCGCGCACCATGGACTGGTGGAAGGAGAACCGCGACCGATGGACGAAATGAAGACCCGGCGCCACGACGCCATCGTGCTGTCGAGCGGCGACGAGAGGGCGGCGCAGGCGGAGATGACGGCGCGGCTCAAGGAATCGCCGCTGCCGGACGACGAACTGCTGGCCAACCTGGGGCTGTTCCTGACCTCCAAGACCCTGTCGCGGATCCTGTTCTTCGCCGACATCTACAAGCGGATCGTCGAGACCCACGGGATCATCGTCGAGTTCGGGGTGCGCTGGGGGCAGACCCTCTCCCTGCTGTCGGCCCTGCGCGGCATCCACGAGCCGTTCAACCGGCATCGCCGGATCGTCGGCTTCGACACCTTCGAGGGCTTCTCCGGGATGTCGGAGGTGGACGGCGCCAACTGCCGGACGGTGGACGGCTCGTTCTCGGTCAGTCCCGACTACGAGGCCGAGCTGGCCCGCATCCTGGCCCTGCAGGAGGCGCTCAATCCGATCTCGCACCTGACGAAGTTCGAGCTGATCAAGGGCGACGCCCGCGACACCGTGCCGGCCTATTTCGCCGCGCATCCGGAAAGCCTGGTGTCGCTGGCGATCTTCGACTTCGACATCTACGAGCCGACGAAGGCGGCCCTGGAGGCGGTGAGGCCGTTCCTGTTCAAGGGCAGCGTCCTGGTGTTCGACGAACTGGCCGACGACATCTTCCCGGGCGAGACGGTGGCGGTGCGCGAGGTGCTGGGGATCGACACCCTGCGCATCCGGCGCCTCCCCACCGCGGCCCGGGTCTCCTACGCGGTGATCGAATGACCCCCGAGGCGCGCGACATCCGGCGCGCGATCCTGCGCGTCGCCCACGCCAGCGGGCACGGCCACGTGCCGACCTGCTTCTCGGTGGTGGAAAGCCTGCTGGCGACCTACGACGTTCTGCGCCACGATCCCGCGAACCCGCACTGGCCGGACCGCGACCTGTTCGTGCTGTCCAAGGGCCATGCGGCGCTGGGGTACTACTGCGTGCTGGCGCAGCGGGGCTATTTCCCGCTCGACGAGGTGTTCGCCTTCGGGGCCCACGGGTCGCGGTTCGGCTGCCACGCCGACCGCTTCAAGGTGCCGGGGGTGGAGGCGTCGACCGGCTCCCTGGGGCACGGGATCGGGCTCGCGGCGGGGATGGCGCTGGCCGCCAGGATCGCCGGAACGGACCGCCGGGTGGTCACCCTGATCGGCGACGGCGAGTCCAACGAGGGCACGGTCTGGGAGGCGGTGATGGTCGCGGTGGACCGCGGCCTGGACAACCTGGCGATCATTTACGACCACAACAAGTCGCAGACCCGCTGCCTGATGATCCCCAACCCGGGGGAGCGCTTCGCCGCGTTCGGTTGCGCGGTGGCGGAGGTGGACGGCCACGACCGCGCCGCCCTGGCCGCGGCCCTGCGCGAGCCGGCGACGGCGCCGAAGGTGATCGTCGCCGACACCCGGAAGGGCTGGGGATGCCGCGCGCTGGTCGACGAGATGTTCGCCTGGCACCGCCGCTCGCCGACCGCCGGGGAACTGGCGGAGCTTCTGGAGGACCTCGATGCGTGGGCAGTTTAGGGAGACGGTCACCGCCCTGGCCGCGGAGGACCCGCGGATCGTGGTCATCCTGGGCGACATCAGCGTCTATCAGTTCCGCGACTTCCAGGCCCGGTTCCCGGACCGCTGCTACAACATGGGCATCTGCGAGCCGACCCTGATCAGCGTCGCGGCCGGCCTCGCGTCGCAGGGGTTCCTGCCCTTCGTGCATTCCATCGCCCCCTTCGTGACCGAGCGCAGCCTGGAGCAGATCAAGCTCGACATGGCCTACAACGGGTTCGGCGGCAACGTGGTGTCCTGCGGCGCCACCTTCGACTACGCCTGGGACGGGTCCACCCACCACGCCTACGGGGAACTGGAGGCGCTGCGCGTGATCCCCGGCATGGAGGTGCTGCAGCCGGGCTCGACGGCCGAGGTGGACGCCCTGCTGCGCCAGTGCGCCGGCAACGGCAGGCCGACGTATGTTCGGCTGTCCGATTTCCCGCACGACGTCGATGTCGGCCGGGTCGTCGCCGGGAAGGGGACCGTGCTGGCCGACAAGGCGGCCGACCTCACCGTCATGACCGCCGGGCCGATCCTCGGCAACGTGCTGGACGCGGTGCGCGACCTGCCCGTCAACCTGGTCTATTTCCACACCCTCAAGCCGCTCGATCGCGCCCTGGTGGAGCGGTTCCGCGAGACCCGCATCCTGGTGGTGCACGACGCCCGCGGCCTGCGCGAGGCGGTGACCGAGGTGCCGAACCTGCGGGTCGACTTCCACGGCCTGGACGACCGGTTCCATGCCGCCTACGGCACCGTGCACGACCTGCGCGCCGCCTGCGGCCTCGACCCGCCGGGCATCCGGACGGCGGTGACGGCAAGGTTGTCGGCATGGACGAGCCATTAGAGGCATCCCGGTTCCGGTTCGCCGGCCTGGAGCGGAGCGAGCGGTTGAGCGAGGCGGATTTCGCGAAATGCCGCGCCGTATCCCGGAAATGCGAAGCCGTTTATCGCGACTACCTGGACAGAAGAAAGTCCGGTCGCTTGCCGGATCGTTTCGGTCTTTCCGTTTGGTGGGACCAGCTTGTCGAACATCGGGAGAATACGTGGATCAGGTCGTTCCTTTACATGAACTATCTGCGTTTAACGCACGATCATTCGGGATTTCTTCCCGCGGTCTGGCGCCGAAGCGAGGACGTCGGCAACGATCGGCCCCGGCTCCAGGCGATATTCGAGGCCTTGCGGGAGAATGACGAAGCGGCGCTTCGGGAGAAACTCCATGAGGGCAGAAACCTGGGAAATGAGCTGCGACCCGTTCTCAGGGATTACCTGGACCATATCCGGACAGTCCCGGACCGGTACCGGGTGCGGGTTCCGTTGATCTACGGCGAGATGGGGTTGGAATACGATGGTATTCTGGTGAACGACATGAGCCTGACGGTTCAAAGCCGCGTGAATGCCCTGCATGCGCAACAGATCCTGAATTGGATCGATCACGCGAGTCGAGCCAAAGGACCGGTCACGATACTGGAAATCGGTGCCGGACATGGTGCCATGGCACAGGCGTTCCGGCAGTTCTTCCCCGGACACGTCCGCTATATTATCGTCGACCTGCCGCACGTCATGGTGTCGAGCGCCCTCTATCTCGGACGGCTTGTCGGCTGGGACGGCGTGCACGTGCTGTCGGAGGGAGAGAAGGTTCCACGCGACGCGGATGTCTGCATCGTTCCGTTCCACCTGATCGAAGGTTTCCGCGATCAGATCGATGACGTGACGTTGGCCGTCAACACGATGTCCTTCTTCGAGATGACCGAGCCACAGCTTCGCTTCTACGCCGGGTGGCTGCGCGACCTGCTGTCGCCCGGGGCCGGGGTGCTCTACGAGGAGAACTGCGTCACCTCCCCGAACCACCTCGACGTCCCGGCGGTCCTCGCGCGGTATTTCGCCCACCGCCGGGACATCGTCGACCGGGGCCGGCCGCCGTTCCGGCACGGCTGCCAACGGTTGTGGTACAACTGAGGGCGCCGGGCCCGACCTACCGGCAATGGACCCGGTGCGGGTTGAGGCGGATGGTGCCGTCGGCCGTCCCGGCCCGGATGCGCGCGGCATAGGTCCTGGCGATCAGCGGCGCCGAGTCCGGGGTGCTGTGGACGGTGTCGACGAAGCCGATGTCGGCGCGCCCGGTGAAGTCCGCGTAGCCGGGGATCCGGGCGGCGCCGCGCTTCAGGTCGGCGTAATAGGCATGCACCCGGGCGTGCACCTCGTCCATCGGCGTGCCGGTGGCCTCCAGGGCGGTGCGGTAGCCTTGCAGGCCGGGCAGGAAATAGGCCCCGTTGGCGGTCACGATGTCGCGGTACTTGTCGATCATCGCGAAGAACACCTCGGGCAGGCGGTCGTTCTGCGACTCGTGGACCGCGAACCGGAAACTCTGCGGCTTGGGACGTCCGTAGAGGTTGTTGGGCCAGTCGACCATCGGCCCGAAATAGTTGAGGCCCAGCACCTTGAACGGGCCCGGCGCGATGACGCCGTAGATCAGGTCGTTCCAGCCGGAATGGCTGATCACCACGTCCGGCCGCAGGGCGTAGGCAAGATGCACGAAGCTCTGGATCTCGTTGGCCAGCACGTAGGAGTTCATGCTGAGGTTGAGCACCCGGACCGGGCATCCGTCGATGCCGCCCGAGTCGTTGAGATCGTCCTCCAGATAGGCGGCGATGGTCACCGGATGGCTGTAGCCGGCCGCCTCGGAGCCGCCGGTGAGCACGATCAGGAATCCGTCGTCGGGCGCGAAATAGAGGCGCGAGTCCGGATTGCGGAAGCCGAAGTAGTCGTTGTCGGTGTGGAAGAACCGGGTACCGGCCGCGGTCGGTTCGTCGCTGTATACGCCGACGTAGTCCAGGAACGGATGGTAGAGCACCAGGACGCCGTCCGGGACGTCGCGGAAGAACGGATTGGGTTCCGCCGTCAGGTCGAGCGTTTCGTCGCCGGCCGGGGCCGGCGGCGGCGCGGCGTCGGTCGACCGGTCCAGCCCCAGCGCGTGGAGAATCGCCAGGCCGCTGCCCGGCAGGTGCCGGTAGAGCAGGTAGCCGCCCAGCAACTCGGCGGCGCCGAGCACCGCGAGGACGATCAGCGCCCATCCCAGGATGGCGGTCGCGCGGTGCCGCCGCGCCGGGTCTCGCTGGGCCATCGGGTGGGGGTCCCCTGTGTCGATCTCGCTACGGACCGCCGAACGCTATGCGCAAAACGCCCGCCGTGCAATGCGCCGCGCGGCCGACCGGCGCGGCGTCGTCCGCGGATCGGGAAAAACGTGCTGCACCGCCGCGATCGATGCCGGAATCGACCGGAGACCGCGGGCATACGCAGGCCCCGCGGCGGGTTGGCGGCGGGTCAGGGGGCGGCGTCGCGCCGAACCAGGCGGCGGTCGGACAGGCTGAAGTAGTCCTTGCCGGGCAGGGCGTCCTCGGGGGCCACGAAACGGTACTCGATGGACCGCCGGTCGATCGGCCGGCCGGCGGCGCGCACCGTGCGGTGCGGCACGTGGTCGCCGAACACGATGGCGTCGCCCAAGGCCAGCTCGAACCGTACCGTCTCCGCGAAGGTCCGGCCCTCGATGGCGGCGCCGTGGCCGCCGGCCGGGACGTGGTCGAGGCCCGGGAACCGCCCGATCGCCAGTTCCAGGGTCGCGTGCTCGGCCGGGTCCGGCTCGAGGGGCACGAAGCAGGTGATCACCCGGTCGTGCCTGCGCGGCATGCGGCGGATGTAGCCGATGTCCTGGTGCCAGGGCACCAGATGGGCGTCGGCCGTGATGTGGCGGATGTTGGGCGGGTACATCATCCAGGTGAACGGGGCGAGGCGCGCGACCCGCTGCGGCGGCGCGTCGCGCCACGGGTCGAGCCAGGCCGGATCGAGCCGGAAGGCGTCGGTCGAGGCGCCGATGGCGACCCGGTCGGCATCGTGCGGCGCGGACCGGCTGGCCTGCGCCTCGGCCTCCACGGCGTCGAAATGCGCCCGCATGCGCCGCAGCGCGTCGCGGTCGAGCAGGCCGCGCATGTGTTCGACGAACCAGCGGTCGTTCTTGTCCAGCATCGGGGCCCAGGTCGCCGTGGATGCAATCGGCGATGAATTACCCTACAGTCTCGTCATCGGGACGGACAGAGGATTAGCGAAACGGCGATGCGGGTCTTCCTCAAGGGTCTCAACACCTGCACCCAGCGGGCCGGCAAGCTGCGCCAGTACCGGGCGTTCCTGCTCGGCAACGGCCACGCCCTGGCCGACGCGGCGGACGAGGCCGACGCGGTGGTGGTCTGGACCTGCGCCTTCCGGGGCGACGTGCGCGACAACACCCTGGACCGGTTGCGGGAATACGAATCGACGGGAGGCCGGGTGATCGCCGCCGGCTGCATGCCGGAGATCGATCCGGACGGTCTGGACGCGGAATTTTCCGGCCAGGTGGTCCCGTGGACCGGCGAGGCCGACCTGGAGCGGATGTTCGCGACGCCCGGCGGGCCGTCGCTGGCGTCCTGCGAGGCGGTGTTCGGGGAGCCGCCGCTGTGCGACGACCTGGCCGCGTTCCGGACCGCCAATCCGGACGTCGACGCCACGTTTCCGGACCAGTTCATCAAGCTGGTGATCGCC
>JANQGL010000430.1 GCA_028277325.1 Magnetospira sp. | reverse complement strand
CGGCGCGAAGTCGTCGGTCAGGACCGGCGTGGTCGCGGTGCGCAGTTTCGGCACCGCCGCCCGATGGCTCAGCAGATCGGCCAGGTCATGCGGAAACCGGTGCGCCTGCTGCGTGCGCAGGGCCGACGACCGCAGATCCTCCCAGGCCCGTTTCGGCCCTTGATAGGCGATCACAACGCTGGACCGTCCGTCCTCGAAGGCATCAAACGAGTCAAACGCATCGCCGATCGTCCGCAGGCTGCGGACGTAAAGCTCGTTGCCGTTGTGCAGGTTGAACACGACCACCCCGCCCGGCCGCATCCGTTCGGACAGCAGTTGGTAGAATTCCCGGGTCAGCAGGTGAAACGGCACGTATCCGGCCCGGAACGCGTCCACGAAAATGATATCGTAGCGGGCCTCCTTGCGGCGCTTCAGGAACACCCGGCCGTCCGTCACGTGGCTGGCGACGGTTTCCCCGTCCGTGAAGGAAAAATACTTGCGGGCGCATTTGAGGACGCCCTCGTCCACCTCCACCGCGTCGATCCGCAGGTCCGGGAAATGGCGCGCCATGTACCGGGTCACGGTGCCGCCGCCGACTCCGATCATCAGCATGTCTTGCGGCGCCGCCACGTAGACCGCGGCGAGGGTGAACAGCCGCGTATAGCCGAACACCAGCCGCCCCGGCGCGTCGAGATCCATCCCCGACTGGTTGTTGGTGTCGTAGCCCCGGATCCGGAAGCGCAGGAACAGACGATGGCTTTCCTTGCTGAGCAGGAAGGTGTGATAGGGCGTTTCGACCGTTTCCAGGACGCCGTCCGGCCGGTCGGCCAGGTCGCGCGGCGACAGCGGTGGCCCGTCGCAATAGGCCGCCGCCGGCCCTGAGGCGCCGATCAGCCCGAGCGCGACAACCGCCGCGACGGCCGCCCGTCGCCCCCACAGGGCCGGCACCAGGAACAGCCCGCCGAACAGCAGGATCGTGCCCGCCAACAGATAAGTAATCGCCACCGTGCCCAAAGTCGGCACCAGGACGAAGGTGGTGAACAGGGTCCCGACCACGCTGCCGAACGTGTTGATCCCGTAAATCAGGCCGGACGTCCGCCCGGAATGCCGGCGGTCCTTCAGCACCAGCCGGATCGCGAACGGCGAATAGCCGCCGAGCAGGGTGAGCGGCGGCGCCATCAGGGCCAGGGCGGCGAGCAGACTCCCCATCTCCACGCTATCGATGCGATCGAAGATGGCGTCGAACAGCGGCGGCGCCAGGGTCGGCATGGCGCTCATCACGACCGCCGACACCATCATCATGGCGCCGAGGACGGAGGCCCTTGGAACCCGGTCGGCCAGCCACCCGCCGGCGAAATAGCCGATCATGAGGGCCAACAGCACCGTCGAGATCAAGGCCGCCCAGGTGTAGATGCCGCTGCCGAAGTACGGATTGAGATAGCGGCTGCCGAGCATCTCGAACGACATCACGCAGGCCCCGGTCACGAACGCGTTGACGATCACCACGGCCTTTCCCGCCCACATCACCGGTCCGCCCCCTCACCTGTCGTTGCGCCGAGTCCGGGCGGACCTTACGGGACCGGACCGCGGACCGTCAATCGGCGCCCCTTGGGCGCGGCCGACAAGACTCGCACAAATCGTGTGGTTTCAGGTGGCAAGGCCGGGGCCCGGCCGCAGCACGCCGGTCGGCAGCCCGGCGCGGCTGTATTGTGCCAGCTCGGCCGGAAACGCCATCTCGAGGTCGTCGAGCACTCCGATCCGGCGCAGCAGGGCGGCCATCACGACCTCCGCCGCCCGGTCCGCCCCGTCGTCGATCTTGACCGCCACGCCGAGGCCGTACTCCGGCAGTCCCGCCGCGTAGACCCCCTCGGCGCCGCGCTTGACCAGCACCCGCCCGCCGCCGGCGGCGAGAACCCGGGAATTGAAGGTGCCGGGACCGTCCACGAGGTCGGGGTGCGCGGCCATCGCGGCGGCCAGGGTCCGCGCCGCCCCGGCGCGGGCCGGCGGCAGGTCGTCCGGCACCGCGAACCGCGCCCAGACCAGTGCCAGACGGCTCAGCGGCACCGCCCAGGTCGGCACCGAACAGCCGTCGACGCCGCAGGGGAGCGGATCGCCGCCCGGCCCGAGGCCGGTCATCTGCTCCAGGGTGCCGAGCACCCGCTGCTGCACCGGGTGGGCCGGGTGTCCGTAGCCGGCGGCCGGCGCTCCGAGGTGGCGGGCCAGGGTCAGGAACCCGACATGCTTGCCGGAACAGTTGTCGGCCAGCGGCCGGCCCGGATCGCCGACCAGGTCGGACTCCGCGCGGCCGATCCGCGCCAGCCAGGCGGCGACCCGGTCCACGTGCATGGGCAGGCCGCGATGCGAGGCGCAGGCCAGGGCCAGCTCCTCGGCGCCGAGTTCGAACGCCTCGGCCGCCCCGGTCTCGACCAGCGGCAGCGCCTGCAAAGGCTTGACCGTCGAGCGGGGATAGACCGGCGCCGCGATGTCGCCCCAGGACTCCCGCACCTGGCCGACCGGATCGACGATCGCCGCCGCCCCCCGGTGGCGGCTTTCGACGAGGCCGCCGCGCAGCAGTTCGACCAGCACCGGGTTGGCCGACGCGGACGGAGGCGGAAGGTGATCGTGTGGCATGGACAAGCGCCTTTCTCGCGGCAACGATCCTTGCTATCAAGGCATCGCCCCGTTGCCAAGGGGACGCCGACGCTGGGAGACCCTCCGTGACCGAGCTGACCCCCGACCTGATCGCCGAGCACGGCATCACGCCCGAGGAATACGAGAAGATCCTCGAAATCATGGGCCGGGCGCCCAACCCGACCGAACTGGGCATCTTCTCGGTGATGTGGTCGGAGCACTGCTCCTACAAGTCGTCGAAGAAATGGCTGAAGACCCTGCCCACGGCCTCGGAGGAGGCGCCGGGACGGGTCATCTGCGGCCCCGGCGAGAACGCCGGCGTGGTCGACATCGGCGACGGACAGGCGGTCATCTTCAAGATGGAGAGCCACAACCACCCGTCCTACATCGAGCCCTACCAGGGCGCGGCGACCGGAGTCGGCGGCATCCTGCGCGACGTGTTCACCATGGGCGCGCGGCCGATCGCCAACCTGAACGGCTTGAGCTTCGGGGCGCCCGAGCACCCGAAGACCCGCCATCTGGTGGCCGGCGTGGTGGCCGGGATCGGCGGCTACGGCAACTGCGTGGGCGTGCCGACGGTGGGCGGCGAGTGCCGGTTCCACGACAGCTACAACGGCAACATCCTGGTCAACGCGATGACCGTGGGCCTGGCCGACGCCGGCAACATCTTCTATTCGGCCGCCGCCGGGGTCGGCAACCCGGTGGTCTACGTGGGCTCCAAGACGGGGCGCGACGGCATCCACGGGGCGACCATGGCCTCGGCCGAGTTCAACGCCGATTCCGAGGAGAAGCGGCCCACCGTGCAGGTCGGCGACCCGTTCACCGAGAAGCTGCTGATCGAGGCCTGCCTGGAGCTGATGGCGACCGACGCCATCGTCGCCATCCAGGACATGGGGGCGGCCGGGCTCACCTCGTCGTCGTTCGAGATGGCGTCGAAGGGCGGCATGGGCATCGAGATGAACCTGGACGCGGTGCCGCAGCGCGAAGAGGACATGACGCCCTACGAGATGATGCTCTCGGAAAGCCAGGAGCGGATGCTGATGGTCCTCAAGCCCGGCAAGGAGGACCTGGCGCGCGGCATCTTCGAGAAATGGGAACTGGACTTCGCCGTCGTCGGCCGCCTGACCGACAGCGGCCGCATGGTGCTGACCCACCAGGGCGAGACGGTGGCCGACCTGCCGATCGACCCGCTGGCCCTGGCGTCGCCCGAATACGACCGCCCCTGGGTCGAGGTGCCGGCCGCCCCGGCGGTGGCCCCGGGAGAGGTGCGCGACGTCGATCCCGTCGCCGCCCTGAAGACCCTGATCGGCTGCCCGGACCTGGCCGCCAAGCGCTGGATCTGGGAACAGTACGACCACATGGTGATGGGCGACACGGTGGCCCGTCCGGGCGGCGACGCCGCCATCCTGCGCGTCCACGGCACCCACAAGGGCCTGGCGATGACCTGCGACGTCACGCCGCGCTATTGCCGGGCGCACCCCTACGAGGGCGGCAAGCAGGCGGTGGCCGAGGCCTGGCGCAACCTCACCGCGGTCGGCGCGCAGCCGCTGGCGGTGACCGACAACCTCAACTTCGGCAATCCGGAAAAGCCGGAGATCATGGGCCAGTTCGTGGGCTGCATCCAGGGCATGGCGGAGGCCTGCGCGGCGCTGGACTTCCCGGTGGTGTCGGGCAACGTGTCGCTCTACAACGAGACCCGGGGGCAACCGATCCTGCCCACCCCGACCATCGGCGCGGTCGGCCTGATCCGCCGCCTGCCGGGACAGGCCGAGGCGGCGCTCGCCGAGGAGGGGCAGATCCTGATCCTGATCGGCGAGACACGCGGCCACCTGGGGGCGTCGCTCTACCTGCGCGAGGTCGCCGGTCGCGAGGACGGCGCGCCGCCGCCGGTCGATCTGGTCCGCGAGCGGCGCAACGGCGACTTCGTGCGAA
>JANQGL010000420.1 GCA_028277325.1 Magnetospira sp. | reverse complement strand
CCTCGATCACCAGGCCGACCCGCCGGCGCGACGCCCCTTCGGCGAGCTGGCGGAGAACGACCCCGGCGCCGGGGAACCCGCCCTCGGCGCGGCGGCGCTTGGAGATGGTCCAGTCCAGGCCCGCCTCGACCGGCGTGGTGGCGGCGTCGATGTCGTTGCCGTACAGGCACAGCCCGGCCTCCAGGCGCAGGGAATCGCGCGCCCCCAGGCCGGCCGGGCGCACCTCCGGCTCGGCGAGCAGCTGACGCGCCAGCTCCTCGGCCGTGTCGGCCGGCACCGACATCTCGAACCCGTCCTCGCCGGTATAGCCGGACCGCGCCACCCGGCAGCTCATGTCCAGGGTGCGCAGGATTTCCGCGTTCATGAACAGCATGTGCCTGGCGGCCGGACAGAACCGGGCCAGCACGTCGGACGCCTTCGGCCCCTGCAGGGCGATCAGGGCCCGGTCCTCCAGGACCTCCAGCCGGCAGTCGGCGGGCAGCGACCCGGACAGCCAGGCGAAGTCCTCCCGCTTGCGCGAGGCGTTGACGACCAGGAACAGGTGGTCGCCCATCTGGGTCACCATCAGGTCGTCGATGATGCCGCCGTCGTGGTTGGTCAGCACCGTATAGCGCTGGGTGCCGGTCTCCATCCCCCGGATGTCGCCGACCACCAGCGACTCCAGGGCCTCGGGCGCACGTTCGCCGCGCAGGATGGCCTGCCCCATGTGCGAGACGTCGAACAGCGAGCAGGACTCCCGGGTATGACGGTGTTCCCCGAGGATGCCGTCGCGATAGTGCAACGGCATCTCGTGGCCGGCGAAGGGCACCATGCGGGCGCCCAGTTCGCGGTGCAGGGCGTCGAGCGGCGTCTTCAGGAGACGGTCTGCGGAGTCGTCGGTCATCGGCGGACGTGCTCCGGAATGGGAGGAGGACAGGCTGCCGGGACACCCGACCGGGACGGCCGTCCCGCCTCCCCCGGCCGGTCGAGCGAACGATCCCGCGGGCGCCGCAACGACCCATTGTCCCCGTTCGAATGAGTCCGGGTTTTCCCGAAGAGTGTAGGGCGTCCGGAACGCAGGTCAACAGGGGCCGTGCACCGGGGGCCGGACTCAGCGCCGGGAAAAGCGCCGCCGGTTGAACGCGAGCTGTTCGGGCGTGAGCTGGAATCCGACGTAGATTTCGAAATCGGTGCCGCGCTGGCCGTCGCGCAACGGCACCCGCAGCCGAACCGGCGTGTCGTCCACGCGCATCCGGGTCACATTGCCCGGAAACCGCGCCAGGACCGTGAACTGCTGCTTCTGGCGCGGCTCGCGGTCGGCCGTGGTGACCGCCACGAAGTACGGCAGCGCACCGGCCCGATCGGTGTCGGCGTTGCCGCGCTCCGCCTCGAAGCGGGGCCGCACCGTCACCTCCAGCGTCCCGCCGGTGCGCGCGTCGTCGTCGAACAGGAACCGGCATTCGCTGTTCACGTCGGCGATGCGCCCGGCATAGTCGACGTCGATCAGGTCGCGTCCGTCGCCCGCGAAGGCGACCAGTTCCGACAGGTCGCGCGGCACCGCGACGCTCGGACACAGCATGGTCTCGGGCTTGTCGAACAGACTCTCGCAGCCGCCGAGGGCCAATCCCCCGACGACGGCGCAGGCAACGAACGGGACTCGGCGCATCGGATTCAGAGCGTGTTGTGGGTGCCGTCGCAGAGCGGCGGCCGGGCCGTCTTCTTGCAGCCGCAAAAATAGACCGTTCCCGTTTTCTCGGCCACGTATTTCATCGGCCCGAGTCCGGTGCCGGCGTGCGATCCGTCGCACCAGGGCTGGTCGGCGCTCCGCCCGCAGGCGCACCACCAATACGTCTCGCCGGCCTCCACGGCCACCGCGCAGGACGCCTTCCGGGCGATTACCGGTTCGGTCATCACGCTCCTCCCTCGGGCTTCGGATGGTCGATCGAGTTTAAGTAACCCACCGGCCGCGCACAAGGCGCGGACGCCGGCCGGGCCTTGCCGGATCGCCGCCGAACCGTCAAGGTAGGGGCACGCCCACGCCTCGCCATCGACGGGAGACTCCCCCCATGCGGCTTTCCGATTCCGCCCTGCTGCGCGACACCGCCTACATCGACGGCGCCTGGACGGCGGCCGACGGTGGCGCCCGGTTCCCGGTCGCCGACCCGGTGGACGGGCGCGAGATCGGCCGGGTGCCCGACATGGCCGCCGCCGAGACCCGGCGCGCCGTCGCCGCCGCCGGGGCGGCGCTGCCCGGCTGGCGGGCGCTCACCGCCAAGCAGCGGGCGACGATCCTGCGCAGGTGGCACGACCTGATCCTCGCCGGCGCCGACGACCTGGCGGTCCTGATGACGGCCGAGCAGGGCAAGCCGCTCGCCGAGTCGCGGGGCGAGGTGGTCTACGGGGCGAGCTTCATCGAGTGGTACGCCGAGGAGGGCAAGCGGGTCTACGGCGACACCATCCCGGCCCATGCCCCCGACAAGCGCATCCTGGTGCTCAAGGAGCCGGTCGGCGTGGTCGCCGCCATCACTCCGTGGAACTTCCCCAACGCGATGATCACCCGCAAGTGCGCCCCGGCCCTGGCGGCCGGCTGCCCGGTGGTCGTCAAGCCGGCCGAGGACACCCCGCTGTCGGCCCTGGCGCTGGCCGAACTGGCCGACCGCGCCGGCCTTCCGAAAGGGGTGTTCAACGTGGTGACCGGCCGCGACCCGGCGGCCATCGGCAACGAACTGACCGCCAACCCGACGGTCCGCAAGCTGTCGTTCACCGGCTCCACCGAGGTCGGCAAGCTTTTGATGCGGCAATGCGCCGACACCATGAAGAAGGTCAGCCTGGAACTGGGCGGCAACGCGCCGTTCATCGTGTTCGACGACGCCGACCTGGACGCCGCGGTGGCCGGCACCCTGGCCAGCAAGTACCGCAACACCGGCCAGACCTGCGTCTGCGCCAACCGGATCCTGGTCCAGGACTCGGTCCACGAGGCCTTCGCCCGGAAACTGGCCGCCGCCGTGGGCGGGCTGCGGGTGGGTCCCGGCCTCGGCGGCGACACCCATCAGGGGCCGCTGATCAACCAGGAGGCCCTGGAGAAGGTGGAGCGCCTGGTCGCCGACGCGGTGGACAAAGGAGCACGGGTGGTCTGCGGCGGCGCCCGCCATTCCCTGGGCGGCACTTTCTATGAGCCGACCATCCTGACCGGGGTCACCGCCGAGATGGCCTGCGCGCGGGAGGAGATCTTCGGGCCGGTGGCGCCGCTCTACAGGTTCTCCACCGAGCAGGAGGCGGTGCAACTCGCCAACGACACCCGCTACGGCCTCGCCGCCTATTTCTATGCCCGCGACGTGGGCCGGGTGTTCCGGGTCGCCGAGGCCCTGGAATACGGCATCGTCGGGGTCAACGAAGGCATCATCTCCACCGAGGTGGCGCCGTTCGGCGGCTTCAAGGAATCCGGGCTCGGCCGCGAGGGCTCCAAATACGGCATCGACGACTTCCTGGAGGTCAAATACCTCTGCCTGGGCGGGATGTAGGCGTCCCCGCCCGTCTTGCCCTGTCCGGCCGTTGGGCGTATGGCCCGCCCGGGAACGTAACTCAAACAAAACCGCCCGGCATGGACGCGACGGCGCAAGACGACCGCCCCGCTCTCGTCCCATCCCACCGGATCGCCCTGTTGCCCTGGCGGCAACCCCTTGACATCACACGACGACTCGCCTATCTACGCACGCTCCGGAAGTTTGGCACTTGATCGCCGGGCGGAAGGCGACCATGTCACGGGTACGGTCGGCGCGTCCCCCTGCGAACAGGACGACGGAACGGACATGCGCGCGCGCAAGCACGCGCGCACCTGCGTCCGGCCGGACGTCTCGACGGACGGTAATCGGCGACAACCGCACACGGGGTATCGATGGCCAACAAAGCGACCGCGGCCGAGACGACCAGCAGCAGCGAGGACAGCACCGACAGCCCGCTGATCGACGTCCTCGGGGCCAACCTGAAGAAACTGCTCGGCCGCGCCAAGGAGCGCGGATACGTCACCTACGATGAACTGAACCAGGCGCTGCCGCCCGACCGGGTGTCTTCCGAGCAGATCGAGGACACCATGGCCGCGTTGTCGGAAATGGGCATCAACGTGGTCGACGGCGAGGAAACCGAGGAAGCGCCCGAGGAAGCCGCCGACAGCGGCGGCGATGTCGAAGTCGCCCAGTCCGGCAACGTCGACGAGGACGAGATGGGGCGCACCGACGATCCGGTGCGCATGTACCTGCGCGAGATGGGCTCGGTCGAACTGCTGTCGCGCGAGGGCGAGATCGCCATCGCCAAGCGAATCGAGGCCGGCCGCGAGATGATGATCGGCGGCCTGCTGGAAAGCCCGCTCACCATCCAGGCCATCGTCCATTGGCACGACCAGCTGATCGAGGAGCGGATTCTGCTGCGCGACGTGATCGACCTGGAGGCGACCTACGGCGGCAACGGCGCGCCGGGCGGCTCCGAGGGCGAGGCCGGCACGACGGCCGGTCCGGAGAGCGGATCGGGCGCGGCGCCGGACGAGGCGGCCTCGGACGACGCCGGGCGGACCGATCAGGCGCGCGAGGCGGCCAACGACGATGCGACCGACGACTCCGAGGGGTCGGCGGCGGCCGAGGAGGACGCGGACCTGGAGGCGGACGCCGAGGCGGAGGGCGACGACGACGACCTGGAGGAATCCAGCCTGTCGCTGTCGGCCATGGAAGCGCGCCTGAAGCCGGCGGTGCTGGACAACTTCGAGAACATCGCCAAGACCTACGACAAGATGCAGAAGGTGCAGGCGCAGCGCCTGGAGGCCCTGCAGAAGGGCGAGGAGGTCAAGCCGTCGGCCGAGAAGCGCTATCGCAAGCTGCGCAAGGACATGATCGCGCTGATGGACGAGGTCCATCTGAACAACGCCCGCATCGAGCAACTGGTCGATCACCTCTACGGCCTCAACCGCCGCCTGATGACCCTGGAGGGGCGCCTCCTGCGCCTCGCCACCGACTGCCGGGTCAGGCGCGAGGAGTTCCTGGAAGCCTACTTCGGCGACGAACTCGACCCGTCCTGGATGGAGCGCATGACGCCGCAGGGCAAGGGCTGGACCCGCCTCGCCGAGCGCCACGGCCCGGAGGTGGAGGACCTGCGCGAACGGATCGCCGGGGTGTCGCAGGAGGCCGGCCTGCCGATCCCCGAGTTCCGGCGCATCGTCTCGACGGTACAGAAGGGCGAGCGCGAGGCCAACAAGGCCAAGAAGGAGATGATCGAGGCCAACCTGCGTCTGGTGATCTCGATCGCCAAGAAGTACACCAACCGCGGCCTGCAGTTCCTGGACCTGATCCAGGAGGGCAACATCGGCCTGATGAAGGCGGTCGACAAGTTCGAGTACCGCCGCGGCTACAAG
>JANQGL010000407.1 GCA_028277325.1 Magnetospira sp. | reverse complement strand
TTCCCGGCAGCACGTTGCCGACGTAGGTCGCGGCGTCGCCGATCTCCCCCGCCATGGTGTCGAGCGCCGTTCCGAGCGGCGCCACGGCGACCGTCGCCGCCAGGATCAGCGCGGTCATCACCAGGGCCGGCGCCAGGCGGCCCAACGGGAACGCCTCCGGCGGCCGGTTGTCGCCCTCCGGCGGCTCCCACATCAGGGCGATGGCGCGGAACAGATAGGCCGCCTCGATCACCGTCGCCGCCAGGATCACCGCGCCGGCCAGGGCATAGAGCGGATCGACCGCCGCGAAGGCCTCGCCGAGCAGCAGCAGCTTGACCCAGAAGCCGGGGAACGGCGGGATGCCGACGATGCTGAGCGACAGCAGCACGAAGGCGACGCCGGCCGGCCGCGACACCTTGGCGGCGCCGCCGAGCCGCTCGATCGGCCCGGTCCAATGGCCGGCGATCACGAACAGGCCCGGCTTGACCACCGCGTGGTGGACCGCCACCGCGATCCCGGCCGCGATCCCGGCCGGCCCGGGGATCGAGAACGCGATCGCCACCACGCCCAGTTGGGCGATCGACGAGAAGGCGAAGGTCCGGTTGAGGTCGGGCGCCCGGAACGCCGCCAGTTCGCCGGCGACCACCCCGGCGACGCCGAGCGCCAGCAGCAGCATGTGGGCCGACGGGTCGGCGAAGATCAGCACCAGCAGGCGCAGGATGACGACCATCGACAGCTTGGAGACCACCCCGGCGAGGATCGCCGTGACCCGGGTCGGCGCCGCCGTGTAGACCTCCGGCACCCAGGTGTTGACCGGGAACAGTTCGGCCTTCACCCCGAAGCCGAGCACCAGCATCAGGAACGCCGCCAGGCCCAGCGGCCCGTCCAGGCGCTCCGGCGCCAGGGTGGCGAGATCGGCCAGGTTGAGGGTGCCGGCGGCGCCGTAGACCAGGGCGATGCCGAGCAGCGCGAAGGCGGAACCGAGGGCGCTCAGCAGCAGGTAGCGCAGCGCGGCGCCGAACCCGGCCGGGTTGCCGCCGCTCGCTGCGAGGCCGTAGGAGGCGACGGCGACGATTTCGTAGAACACGAAGATGTTGAACAGGTCGCCCGACAGCACCAGCCCCGAGCCGCCGCCCAGCAGCAGCAGGGTCAGGGTGTCGGCCCGCGTGCCGCCGTGCTCGCGGCGCGGCCAGAACAGCAGGATGCCGGCCGACAGGACGACCAGGAACAGGACCGACAGCGGATCGGCGTAGAACACGATGCCGAGCGGCGGCGCGAAGCCGCCCAGGGCGGACGCGACGGAACCGCTCTCGCCGACCGCGATCCAGATGGAGAGCGAAACGGCCAGGTGCAGCGCCGCCACCGCCTGCCCGAGCAGGCGGGCCGGCCGGAAGTGCAGGCGGCCGAGGACGGGCAGCAGGAAGGCGGCCAGCAGCGGCAGCGCCACCGGCAGAACGATCTGGTGCGCGGTGCCGATCATGACCGGTCCTCCAGCATGCGATGCACCGGCACCGGCCGTCCGCGGCTCGGCCCCGGCCGTGGCTCGATACGCGGATCGCCGGTCTCGGCGGCCATCCGCTCGGCCACCTCGCGGCTGTCCAGGGTCCCGTAGACGTCCTTCACCCGCACCACCAGGGCCAGCCCGAGGGCCAGCACCCCGACCCCGATCACGATGGCGGTGAGCACCAGGGCCTGCGGCAGGGGATCGACCACCGGGCCGACCGCCTGACCGCCGAGCAGGATCGGCGCCGCCGCCTCGGGCCGGTAGCCGACCGCGACCAGGAACAGGTTGACCCCCGACTGGACCAGCAGCAGGCCGAGCACGACCCGGAACATGTCGCGGGGCGCCACCATGGCGTAGATGCCGAGCAGGATCAGCGCGATGGCCCCGGTGTAGAGGACGTCGCCCAGGGCCTCGGCGAGCATCTGGGCCTCGGTCATGGGTGACCTCCCTCGCCCGCCACGCGGGCCATCAAGCCGGCCAGTTCGGAGCCCACCTTGAGGCCGACGGCCAGATAGAGCAGCGGCAGGCTGCCGGCGGAAAACAGCTCGCCCGGCGTGCCGGTGCCGAACAGCGGGGTCAGGAACGCCTCCCCCTCAAACAGCGCGGCGCCGCCGATGACGATGAACGACGCCCCGGCCAGCCCCTCGACCAGCATCGCCGCGGTGTGGTTGAGCGGACTCGCCGGATTGGCCAGCAGCGGCACGAAGAACGCGGCGGCCAGGATGGCGCCGCCCTGGAAGCCGCCGCCCGGGGTCAGGTGCCCGTGCACCACGATGAAGGCGCCGAGCAGCAGCAGGAACGGAAACAGCAGGCTCGCCGCGACGCGCAGGATGAACCCGGCCGGCGCGCCCTGCGGGGTGCCGCGCCCGGCCCCGGACAGCACCATCCCGGCGGCGGTCGCGGCGGCGAACAGGATGGTCACCT
>JANQGL010000314.1 GCA_028277325.1 Magnetospira sp. | reverse complement strand
GAAGCCGCCGGGCAGCACCCTGCTGGTGACCGACGCGGTGTCGCCGGTCGGCGCGCCGGCCGGCGCCGCGGCCGCGGGCTTCGATCTCTTGGGCGAGCGGGTGACGGTCGCCGACGGCGCCTGCCGCACGGAAGACGGCCGGCTCGCCGGCTCGGCGCTCGACATGGCGGCGGGGGTGGCCAATCTGGTCCGCCGGGTCGGCCTGCCCTTGGAGGAGGCGCTCGCCATGGCCTCGCTCTACCCGGCCCGCGCGCTGGGCCTCGACGACCGGCGCGGTCATCTGGCGCCGGGCGCGATCGCCGATCTGGTCTGGCTCGACGACGATCTCGCGGTGCGCGCCACCTGGATCGCCGGACAGGCGGCGCCGAACCGCTAGCTGACGTGCCGATCGGAAGACGCCCGAGAAGAGACCTGTGAGCGCGCTGGGTGGATCGAGGAGATCTTCGATACCGGGATTCGAGTCTGCCGGATGCGCTGCCCTGGGTCGCGGAAGGAGCGTATTGACAGCCCGTTGCCGTTGCGCCCTTTCTGCCGTCATCGATGGTGCCCGGGCGTCAGGCGTCCGGGCGAAAAGGGAACGCGGTGCGGTATGCCTTCCGGGGCATCCAACTCCGCGGCTGCCCCCGCAACTGTAAGCGGATAGCCGGCGTCGGGAGACCACTGGACCATCTTGGGCGACAGGCCCGGTCCGGGAAGGTGACGTCCGTGCATAGACCCGCGAGCCAGGAGACCTGCCGTCGATACGCGGCGCCCTGGTCCGACAGGGTGCCGCGGGTCCACCGGGCGCCGGGGTGCGCGTCTGGCGTGGAAGCCGGCGGCGTTTCCTGGCCTTTCCCGCACCCGCCGGCCATCCCCGCGCCACCATGTCCCCCGACCGTCCTGTCACTGGCCGGGTTGAGCGAAGCGGAGACCCCGCCCGCGCTCTGGGAGCGACGTTCGCATGATCTTTCGCAACGCCATCCGTGGCATCCTTGTCGGCGCCGTCTTCTGTCTACCGCTTGGCGCTCACGCCGACGCCGACGCCGACGACACCGCGGACCACCTGACGATTGCCGCGCCTTGGCACGTCGAGAGCCTCGATCCCTCGATCTCCGGACTGCCGTTTCTTCGCCTGGGCATTGCGGAGACTCTCGTCGATGCGGACGAATCCGCCACGCTTCGACCGGGCCTGGCGACGGCGTGGTCAGTGTCCGATGACGGCTTGACGTGGCGTTTCACGATCCGCGACGGCGTGGTGTTCCACGACGGCACACCGCTCACGGCGGAGGTGGTGGCCGCCTACCTGACCCGGGCCGAGGAACTGCCCGGGATCCTCGACAGAGCGCCGATCACCGCCATCGCCGCGGATGCCGGGGCCGTGGTGTTCACCCTGTCCGACCCTTTCGCCGCGCTGCCCGCGCTGCTGGCCCATGGCACGGCCGTCATCATGGCACCCGCGTCGTTCGACGCACAGGGCCGGGCGGTCGACGCCATTGGCACCGGGCCTTTTCGCATGACCGATGTCTCGCCGCCGCAGAGCCTGGATGGCGAACGCTTCGCGGACTACTGGGGGCCGGCCCCGGCGATCGACAGCCTGCGCTATCTCTCGGCGGGGCGGGCGGAGACCCGCGCGCTGCTGGCGGAAAGCGGC
>JANQGL010000305.1 GCA_028277325.1 Magnetospira sp. | reverse complement strand
GGCTCGATGGTCCAGGGTTCCGGCTCGGTGCCGAACCGGGTGCCCCAGGCGATCGCCGACGCGGCCAGGTCGGCCAGGGATTCCTCCGGGTCGTTGAGGCGGATGTCGATCGCCCGCAGGTGCAGGGCGGCGTCGTCCGGCGCCAGGGACTGCGCCAGCCCGACCACCGAGCGCGCCGCGTCGGGGCGGCCGGCGTAGGCCAGGGCGCTGGCCAGGTGGCCGAGCACCTGGGTGTCTCCGGGCAGCAGGTGGGCGCTGGCCCGCAGGCTGTCGAGCGCCTCGTGGAACAGGCCGACCGCGGTCAGGCAATGGCCGAGTGCCAGGTGGGCGATCCGGGACTCCGGATTGAACGCCAGGTGCTGGCGCAGCCAGTGCACGGCGCTCGACAGCTTGCCGTCCACCGTGGCGCGCACCGCGCGGTCGAGCAGCGGCGTGTCGCGGACCGAGGCGAGGGCCTCGCCGAACGTGGCCAGGGTTTCCGGGAACCACGCCGCGTATTGCGGGTCGCTGTCCACGGCGAGCGCCATCTTGCCGTGGTAGAGCCCCTGGGTGAGGTCGCCCACGAAAATGTAGAGCGCGGCCAGCAACTCCGCGATCTCGCGCACCGACTGGTCCTTCGACAGCGCCATCTCGGCGTCGACGACGGCGCGCGCATAGTCGTCGCGGTGCACCGCCGCGACCGCCGACAGGAACCACGCCTGGGCGTTGTCGGGATCGATCGCGCGATGCGCCCGCGCGGTTTCGGCCAGGGCATCCCAGTCGCCCGCCGCGACCAGCCGGTTCGCGGCGTCGATCAGCCCGGGCGGGGGAGTCGACGCGCCGCTCATGCGGTGATTCCGCCTTCGTCCGGGGTCGGCGGCGGGGGCGCGCCGTCGGGCGTCGCCGTGCCGCCGAGGGCCTCGCGCAGGCCGGCCGCCAGTTCCCGGTTGATGGTGATCAGCACGTCCAGGTTTTGCGGCTTCGGTTCGCGCAGAATCTGGAGGGTGTGCTTGTCGACGAAGTTGGACAGCGACAGAACGTTCGAGCGCACCTCGTCGGGCACCGTGCTGTTGGCCGACAGCAGTTCCGACTGGAAGATGGTCCACAACTGCCAGTTCAGGCGCAGGGCGGCCTGGATTTCCTCGAGGTTGCCGCTGTCCCGGGCCCGGCTGAGGCGCACCGCCGCCTGGGTCAGCGCCCAGGCCTCAGTCGCCGTCGGGTTGCCCGGCGACGGCGGTGTCTCGTATTTGGCTACCAATCTGTCTTTGTACATCGGCCAAGAGATCCCGTTCGTGGAAGATGAGCTCCCGACATTTCTTCAGCGCCGCGTAAAGGTCGTCGCGGGCGACCAGGTCGCGCACCGCCTCGATGATCGGACGCGCGCTGCGCGACGCTTTTTCGTAGCCGTCGAGGAATTCGTGGAACTGCTTGCCGTGGCGGTCGGCCGGATCGTCGGGGAACACGTACATGCATTGCAGGGCGTAATAGGTGCGGCTTGCCGGGGTGACCGCATCTTCCGGGGTCAGGATGTCGGAATCGCGCAGGATCGCCGCGTCGTTGCCGACCAGGAGCGAGACGTTGCGCTGCGAAACGTTCTCCAGAACGGCACCGTTGATGATGATTTTCTGGTTTTTCTTCAGCTGGATCTTGAGGGGCATGGGGCGCCGACAACCGGATCATAAGGTTATGCCGCCGGGAGAACGCGCGGTTCCCCCGGCGACCCGGAATTCCCGGCGCGTCCCTTAACGGAACAGGCCCAGAATCGACTGCTCCGCCTGGCCGGCGAAGGCCAGCGACTGGATGCCCAACTGCTGGCGGGTCTGCAGGGCCAGCAGGTTGGCGCCTTCCTCGTTGAGGTCGGCGGTGGTCAGCTTGCCGGCGCCGGTTTCCAGCACGTTCACGTATTCCTGGGTGAAATCGGACCGCACCTGCAGGATCGCGATGTTGTTGGCGAACGAGCCGGCCTTCGACTGAAGGAAGCTGATGGTCTGGTCGAGACGCGCCACCGCGCGGTCGGCCATCGCGTTGAACGACGCCAGCTCGGACGCGTCGGTCAGGTTGAAGTTCTGGAAGGCGGTGCCGAATCCGAGGAAGGATTCGACGAACAGGGCCTGGCTGGCGGCCATCGTCTTGCCGAGGAAGCCGCTGCCGACGCTGTTGCGGAAGAGCTTCGAGGCGTTGATGTCGATGCCGGTGACTTCCAGCTTCGAGTCACTCTTGTCCGAGAACCGGACCGAGAGCTTCGAGGAGCCGGAGTTCAGGAGGTTCAGGCCTTGGTAGGTGGAGTCCTGGATCAGCTTGTCGATCTGCTTCGCCAGTTCCTTGAGCTGATCCTCCAACTCGGTCCGCTGGGTGTCGTCCGCCGACCGGGCGCTGTCGACGATACCCTTCATCTGGGCCACGAAGTCCTCGATGCTCTCCAGCGACTTCAGGGTCGCGTCGAGGGACTGGACGCCCTGGTCGACCGCCGACTTGCGTTCGAGCAGGTTGGCCGCGCGGTCACTCAGGGACTTGGCCTGGAAGTACTGCACCGCGTTGTCGATCGGGGAGGCGACTCTCAAGCCCGTGGACAGCCGGCCTTGGGTCCGGTCGATCAGTCCTTGGGTTGCCTGGAGGGATAGCAGGTTCGAGCGAACCGCATCGGATAGGGTAATGTCAGCCATTTGGTTTCTCCCATTCTAGGGGCTGCCGTTACGCAAATGTGTGATTCTCACACGCATGGCAGGATATCATGCGGGGTGCGGATTGCCAATCAATACTTTTCGGAGGCGAAACTAATTTTCCGTCGCGACACCGGGAGCCTTGGAGGGATCCGCCGGCCGGCGGCGGCGGACCCGACGGCCTGTGCGGCGGCAGGGGGGGCGCCGGGATGAGCCCCGACGCGGCACCGCAAGCCGCCTTCCTGTCCCTGCTGACGGCGGCGCGCGACGGCGACACGGCCCGCTTCGAGGCGCTGGCCGCGCAGGCCGAGGCGGCGCGCGGCGACGGCCTGCTGATCGCCTCCGACGTGCTGCGCCGGCTGCTGCGCGACGGCCGGGCGGCGGCGGTGGCGCGGCTTGCCGTGGCGGCCGATCCGGCGGCGGCGGTGTGGCCGGTGCTCGTCTACTCCCGGGGCTGCGCGGCCCTGGCGCGCGGCGACCGGATCGGCGCGCGGGTGCATTTCGCGCGGTTCCGGGACGCCGTGACGCGGCCCGGCAGCCGGTTCGATCCGACCCGCCACCCGCAGCTGAACGTGATGTACCGGCAGGGCACCCTGGTCGCCGATGCCGCCGAGGTGACGCGCCGGCGTGAATTGTCGCATCCGGACCCGGCCGACTTCGGCGCGGCGGCGGAGACCCTGGGGACGGCTTCCGGCGCGGCGGGACCGGTCGTCGCCGCGCTGGCCGACGGCCGCTACTT
>JANQGL010000402.1 GCA_028277325.1 Magnetospira sp. | reverse complement strand
GGCCTGATCGCCGAGATGGCCGACGGGACGCGCCGCGTGCTGCGCGACCCCGGCAACCTGCATCCGCCGACCCGACTGGCGCCGGCCGCGCCGAGCGTCAGCGACGAGGGGACGGCGGTGCGCAGCACCCTCGACGCCCTGCGCGAGATGTGCGAGCAGGCGCTGATCAACAACCGCACCTCGGCCGCCAACGCGGAGGCGGTGGCGGCGCATTTGGCGGCCGCCGAGGCGGAGGGCATCGGCACCCACGGCGTGGCCCGCCTGCCGGCCTATGCCGAACAGGCGCGGGTCGGCAAGGTGGACGGTTTCGCGACCCCGACCGCGACCCGCGTCGCCGCGGCCGGTATTCGCGTCGACGCCGCGCACGGCTTCGCCTATCCGGCCATGCGCCTGGCTGTCGGCGCGGTGGCCGAGGCGACCGCCGAGACCGGGGTCGCCGCCGCCACGGTGGTCCGCTCGCACCACTTCGGGGCGGCCGGGCAGCACGTGGCGACACTGGCCGAGCGCGGCCTGATCGGCCTGCTGTTCTCCAACAGCCCCAAGGCGGTGGCGCCCTGGGGCGGCCGGCTGCCGCTGTTCGGGACCAACCCGATCGGGTTCGCGGCGCCGCGCCGCGCGGCGCCGCCGCTGGTCGTCGACCTGTCGCTGAGCAAGGTGGCGCGCGGCAACGTGGTGCTGGCGGCGCAACGCGGCGAGGCGATCCCGGCCGACTGGGCGCTCGACGTCGACGGCAACCCGACCACCGACGCCGAGAAGGCGCTGGCCGGGACCATGCTGCCGCTCGGCGGCGCCAAGGGCGGCGCCCTGATCCTGATGGTCGAGCTGCTGAGCGCCGCCCTGGCCGGCGCCAACTATTCGTTCGAGGCCACCCCCTTCATCGACCCGCACGGGCCGCCGCCCGGGGTCGGCCACCTGCTGATCGCCATCGACCCGGCCCGCTTCGCGCCCGACTTCGCGGCCCGCGCCGAGATCCTGTTCGACGCCGTCCTGGACCAGCCCGGCACCCGTCTGCCGGGCGACCGGCGGTGGGCGCAGCGGCGGGAATCCGAAACCCACGGCGTCCTGATCCCGCGCGACATCCACGAATCCGTGCGCGCCCTGGCCACCCGATGATCCCTCCGCTCGCCCGGCCCGCCCCCGATCCGGCGCCGCGCCGCCTGTGGCTGCACCGGGTCGACGAGACCTTCGACCCGACGCGCGACATCGCCATCGACATCTGGTGTTTCGAGGGCGTCGACATGACGATCGACGGCGTGGAGACCCAGCCTTTCGTGTCGGTTTACGAGTCCACGGAATCGATGCGGCGCGACTCGGATCTCCTGCGCACCTACGGCGGCCTCCTTGTCGAGCGGCTCGCGACAGACTTCGAGCGCCGCCATGGAACGGACTACGGTTACGCGTTCTGGCGCATTCTGTTGATACACTGGGTGATGATCTCGCTGACAGCCGTATTCAACCGATACCGGCGGGTTGCCGCGTTCGCGAATCAACATCACGACGAGAAGTTGCGTGTTCCCATATTCACCGACGCACCCGAATGGCAAAGCCGCGACACCCTGGATTTGGAAAGCCGTCTGTTCAACGCCCAGGCGTTCAATTTCTGGCTGACGTCGCGCATCCTGCGCGACCTGGCGCCGGATCACTGGGTCCTTGAGCCCCGCGACCGGGCGCCGTTCGACGACGCGACACGGCCTCCGGTCCCGGCGGCGGCCTTCGCGGGACGGATGCGCGGCCGCATGCAGCGCCTGCTGCACGACGGCCGGTGCCGGCAAGTCAAGGGAATCCGCCTGACCAGCCCATTGTTGTCACTGTTCCTGTCCCTGCTGCCGGCCAAGCCGACGTTGCCCGCGCATCGCGCCGACGCCCGGATCGAGGACATCAAGGCGGCGCTGCCAAGGGGATTCCCGCTTCTTTTCGAAAACATCCTGATGCGGATCGTCCCGGACAGCCTTGGCGCCGATTTCCACCGCAACGACGCCGTTGCCCGGACCCGTCGCTATCGAAAAGGCAAATGCCGGCTGATCGGGCCGCTGCTGCACTACAACGAGGAGGATCGATTCCTGCTCGCCCACGCGGTCCGGCACGGCGAGCACCTCGTCTGCACCCAGCACGGCGGCAGCGGCTACCAGGGCATGCTGACCAACGCGGCGGAGACCGAGTTCCGCCAGTTCGCCTACCTGACCTGGGGCTACGACTCCTGGAACGGCTACGCATGCCGCATGGTGCCGGTGCCGAGCCCCGACTACGCCGGGATCGCCGACCGCCACCGCGAACGCGCGCCCCGCCTGATCCTGGTCGGCAACGTGATGCGCCTGTTCGGCCATCGGCTGGAGACCGTCTGCACGCCCCCCGAGCGCCTGCCCGTCTACCGGCGCGAGAAGCTGCGGTTCCTCGCCGGCCTCGACGGTCCGGTGCGTGCCCGCGCCCGGTACCGGCCGACCCCGGAGTCGCGCGGCGGACTCTCCGACGCCGCCTACGTCACCGGTCGCGTCCCCGACCTGCCGATCCTCGAAGGTCCGCTCCATCCGCGCCTCCTGGACTGCCGCCTCCTGGTCCTCGACCATCCGGGCTCGACCCTCAGCTTCGCCCTGGCCGCCAACGTTCCGACCATCGTCTACCTCAATCCCCGTCTGTTCGACCTGGCCCCGGAGGCGGCGCCGGTGTTCGCCGCCATGCGCGACGCCGGCATCTTTTTCGAAACCCCCGAGGCGGCGGCGGCGCAGGCCAACGCGGTCTGGAACGGGGTGGCCGACTGGTGGCGCGGTGCCGAGGTTCAACTGGCACGCCGCGATTTCGTCCACCGGTATGCGCGCACCGACCGGCTATGGCTGCTGAGGTGGGCAACCGCCCTATGGAGACTTTGACCATACATGTCGAACAAAGCTTGCCGACATGTCTATATCGTGACCGAGCACACCCTTGTGCCGATGCTATTGCGTGCCGCCTTGCGACAGCCGGTGTTCATTTTCCGCGCGGCCCCCGCGCTGGCGTTCCTGCGACCGCTGTTCGGGTGGCTGACCGGGCTTGTCCTACGGCACGGTTGGGTCGAACCGGCGCGGCAACTGGCCCCGGACCGCGAATGGTTCGACGACAAGGCGGGCAACGGCATGCTGTCCGACTACTTCCCGCGCATCGAGGCCCGGGCCGAAGCCTTCGTGGCCGCCCCCGAGCGTCTGCCGGGCGCCGTGGACGGAGCCTACGCCGAACGCAAGGCGGGCAGCTTCTACGTGCAGTCGCTGATCGAGCAGGTCTATCTCGCCGACTGGCTGGACGAGGTGGCGCCGGACGGCGGAGTCCGCCTGGTCGGGATATCGGAGGATTTCGAGGCGGTCCGGACGATGTGCCGCGACCAGCCTCTCGCCGCGCCGCGATCCGCCGAGCGGGCCAGCCGCCGGCTGCCCAACCTGGCCAACCTGCTGGTGTTCGGTTTGGGCATGGCGGGCTGGGCCCTGCTGCGCCTGCGCCCCGAGGTGGATCCGGCGCATTTCCGGCTGGCCGCCGATACCTGGTCGCCGCACGACGGGCCGCTGCTGGCCGAGCTGGTCGACCATCCGGAGGAATTGCTGGTGGTCGAGCGCAACGCCGAGCACCGGCGGCGCGACGCCGGCCGGTTCCCCGGCAGTCCCAGGGCAACGCGCGGCGACGGCCGTTTCGCGCCCGGCGACCTCGCGGCCGCCCTGGGGACGATGGTCGGCGGCCTCTGGCGCACCTGGAAAGCCTACGGGGCCTGCGATCCGGCGCTGTTCTACGCCATGCTGACCGTGCCCCTGAAGCGGCTGGTCTACCGCGGGTTCTTCCTCCGCTTCCGGCCGCAGGCCTTCTGGGGGCGCGACGACTACGCCATCGACCACATCCTGCGCAACCAGGAGCTCCGGCGGGTCGGGGGCCGGTCCCTGGGCATCAACCACGGCCTGCCGGTCAACATCGTCGACCAGGCCTGGCGGCACATCGATTTCGACGTCTACTACACCTACGGCCGGCATCTCTACGAGACCTACTACCGGGATGTCTGGCCGCACCACATGACGGTACGCCCGGTCGGCACCCCGCTGATGACGCGCGCCCATCTGGCCCGGCTCGACGATCCGCGGCCGCCGGACATCGTCTACTTCGTCAGCCCGCGCCCCGAGAACGCGTGGCTGCTGGACGAGATGTACCGGGTCGCCGAAGCGTTTCCCGACCGCCGGGTCCTGGTCAAGCTGAAGGCCTCGCGGCGCGCCGACGGCACCCTGGACCGGGTGCTCGAACGGCTGCGCGACCGACCCGCCAACCTGGCGGAAACGGTGGAGAACACCTACGACCTGTTGTGCCGGGTCCGCTACGCCATCTCGCCCGGCAGCACGGTTGTCGCCGAGGCCGCCCAGTACGACGTGGCATCCTTCGTGTTCGACGTGCCGTCCAACGGCGAGGTGTTCTATTTCCGCGATTTCCCCGGCCTCTGCGTGGCCTCGGGCGCCGAGTTCGCCGACCGGGTCCGGGCCATCGAGGCCGGCACCTGGGCCTACCCCTGGCCCCTCGTGGACGGCCTGATCGACCGCTCGCGCACCCCCGTCGTCGACGTGATCCGGGCCGACATGGGACTGCCGCCGCGCGCCGACCGGGCGCAGGTCGCCTGACCCCGATGACGGACTTCGCCGCCCTCATGGCCGATCTGCCGGCAAGCCTGCGTGACATCGTGGTGCCGCCGCGGATGCCGATCCTCGACGCCGTGGACGTGCTCAACCGCGCCCACAAGCGGATCATCCTGGTGGTCGACGACGACCGCACCCTGTGCGGCGTGGTGACCGATTCCAACATCCGCCACGCGGTGCTCGACCACCTGGACATGACCCGCCCGGTGGCCGACATCATGCGGCGCGGCCCGGTCACCGCCCTGGCCGGTACCGCCGACACGGACATCCTGAAGC
>JANQGL010000354.1 GCA_028277325.1 Magnetospira sp. | reverse complement strand
GTCGAGGCCGCCGGCGCGCAGCGTCTCGGCACGCGTCCGATGGCGGCGGATCACCGCCCGCTGGTCGAGTCCCGCCGCCTGCAGCGCAACGGCCAGCCGGACGAAAAACGCCTCGGCGCCGCCGAACCCGGCTCCGGCCATGACCTGCATCACCCTCATGGCGCGATCAACCCCTCGAAGGCCCGCGCCGCCGCGTCCCAGTTCCAGGCCCGCTGGCGTTCCAGGGCCGCCCGATGCTGGGCCCGCCAGTGCGCGTCGTCGGCGAGCAGGCGTACCGCCGCGGCCGAGAACGCGGCGGCATCCGCCGTGACGTGTCCGGTCAGCCCGTCGTCGACCCGCTCCGGCATCGATCCGAGGCCCTGAACCACCGCCGGCACCCCGGAGGCCTGCGCCTCGCCCACCGCCAGGCAATAGGTCTCGTTCTCGTCGCCCCGATACAGCATGCAGCGGGCGTCGCGGAACTCGTCGACCAGCCGCGCCTTCGGCACCGGTCCGCGCAGCACCACCCCCTGCCCGGCCATGGCCTCGGCCCGTTCCAGCACCGCCCGCATGGCCTCCGCCTTGGCGTCGCCCACCGCGCCATAGGTGGCGGCGCCGGCGAACACGTGCAGTTCGGCCTCCGGCACCCGCGGGCGGATGTCCCGGTCCCAGCGGTCGAGCAGCCAGTCGAGCCCACGCAGCGGATTGGAGGTGAACACGGCGCGCGGCGACGGCGGCGACGGTCGCTCGGCGGCCTGGCGGAACAGTTCGGGGGTGCCGTAGGGGATCACCGCCCGCCCGCCGTCCGGCACCCAGGCCGGACAGGTGGTGGCGTGATACTCGCCGATGAACACGATGGTCGGCCGCCAGCGCCAGAGTTTCGACAGGTAGCGCCATTTCAGGAGGTAGCGCGCCGGGTTGTGGATCCAGAACAGGCGCCTCCCGGCCTTGGGGACCAGCGGGATCAGCCTGTCGCCCCGGTTGGCGATGTAGAGGTCGGCCGCGTCCGGAAGACCGCCTTCGATCGGCGTCCAGCGCACCCCGGCCCGGGTCATCGGCGCGGCGCACGCGTTGTGGACCGACACCGCGTGGCCGCGCGCCGCCAGCGCCTCGCACAGGTTGACGACCGACGATTCGACGCCGCCCAGCGGCCGGCTGTCCGGGGTCGCGCCGTCAAAGGCGATTCCGTCGTCGGCGAGGACGATGCGCGCCACTCAGTCGGTCTCCAGTCGCGCCTTGAGGTGGGACAACAGCGGATACAGGCCGGCGCACAGGGCGATCAGCAGGCCGTGGCCGCCTTCCCTGTACCCCCGGCGAAGGACATAGCACTTGAGGAACCGGGAAACCAGCCGGCGCAGGTTGCCGGGCAGCGTGCCGACCCGCCCGCTGTCCCGCAAATCCTGCGCGCGGGCCGTGGAATAGGCGTCCAGGCGGCGGATCATGTCGGAAATATTCCGGTCCACCCGGTGCTCCAGGCGCGCCGTCAGCATCGTCCCCTTGCGGCCCGACCATTCCAGGCTCGGATGCACCCGCTGCGGCCCCCAGCGCTTGACGCCGCGCCGGAACAGCCCCGGATAGGCCGCCTTGCCGAACGACCCGCCCCAGCCGTGCCGCACCAGGCGGTCGCCGATGTAGTTGTCGACCGGGATCTCGTGCCAGTCGGCGTCGGTGGTGGCGATGAGCCGGCGGACTTCCTCGGCCAGCTCGGGGGTCACCCGCTCGTCGGCGTCCACCTCCAGCACCCAGTCGCCCCGGCAGGCGGCGATGCCGGCGTTGCGGCGGTCGCCCTCGACGGTCCAGGCACCCTCGAGGAAGCGGTCGGTGTAGGAGCCGGCGATCTCGCGGGTGCGGTCGGTGCACCTGTCGAGCACCACCACGATTTCGTCGGCGAAGGCGAGCCGCTCCAGGCAGGCGGCGATCCGCGCCTCCTCGTTGTGCGCCACCACCAGGGCCGACAGCCGCGGCGTCACGCGGCGTCGCGCCGGCACCGCGCCCACAGGGCGCGCGCCGCCGCCTCCACCCGGTCCACGTCCAGCGGCCCCATCAGGCTGCCGGTGCGCCGGTGATCGAAGGTCTCGGGGAACAGGGCGTGCCAGGGCCGGTCCGGACGCACCAGATCGGCCCGCGGTCCCCAGGGCGCGTAGAGATGTTCCGGAGTCGGTCCGAACAATCCGAGGGTCGGCACGCCGGCCGCCGCCGCCAGGTGCATCAGCCCGGAATCGTTGCCCACGTAGAGGGCGCAGCGCCGCAGGCAGGCCGCCACCCCGGTCAGGTCCAGGCGGCCGACCAGATCGATCCGCCGGTCCGCCGGCAGGGATTCGATCAGCCCCTGCACCGAGGGGCGTTCGTGGTCGGCCCCGAACAGCGCCACCCGGCCGCCCGGCAACGGGCCGTCCGGGCCGGTCAGGCGCCGCGCCAGCTCGGCGAACCGGTCGGCCGGCAAGGTCTTGGCGATCCAGTTGGCGGTCGGCCCGAGGGCCAGCACCGGCGCCCCGTCCGGGATCAGACGCGCCGCCTCGGCGCGGTCGGCATCGGCGCACCAGACGGTGGGCGCCAGGCCCGGGGCGTTGCCCAGAACCGCCGACAGGCGCACCACGCGATGCGTTTCGCCGTCGTCGCGCCCCAGACGATAGGTCCGTTTCGCCGGGACGGCATGGGTCAGCGGCGCGTTGCGCAGGTCCACCAGGACGTCCCACAGCCGCCACCCGGTCAGGGACCACAGGCGCAGCCAGTGCAGGGACAGCACCATCTTGTCGAGCGCGATCAGGCGCTCCAGGCCCGGCACGGCGCGGAACAGGGAGGCCGCGGCCGGCCCGCAGGCGACGGTCACCCGCGCCCCCGGATGGCGGCGCAGCAGCTCGGCCAGCAGCCCGGTCGACAGGATGGCGTCGCCGACCCGGGTCGAGGTGACGAACAGGATCCGCATCTCAGGCCCAGCGCGCCTCGACCTCGGCCGCCGCGTCGTCCCAGGTCCGCGCGCCCTGGCGGGCCCGGGCCGACTCGTGCAGGGACCGATAGGCGCCGCCGCCGGTCAACAGGTCGAGGGTGATGTTCACGAAGGCGTCGTCGTCGGGCACCAGGTAGCCGGTCTCCCCGTTGCGCAGAACCGCCGCCACCAGGCCGCCGGGAAACGATACCGCCGGCAGGCCGCAGGCCTGGGAGTCGGCCAGGGTCCAGGGGAAGGCGTCGCCGCCGCCCGGATGGAGATGGACCCGGGCGGCCCGGTAGGCGGCCGCCATCGCGGCCTCCGGACCGGGTCGGCGCACCGTCACCCCGCGCGTCCGGGCCTCCTCCAGGCGCCGGCGGATCGATCGCAGGTCGTCCGGGATCCGGCCGTCGTCCTCGGCCCTGGCCAGGGATCCGGAATAGACCTCCAGCCCGGCGTCGAACCGCTGCGGATGGATCCGTTCCGTCCACAGGTCGAGCAGACGGTCGAGGCCGTGCAGCGGGTGCACGGTGGCGATCGCCAGCGGTCCGTCGGCCGCGTCGTCCGGGCGGGCCCGGAACGCCTCGGCGATCCCCGGCCCGACCACGCAACGGTCGAGGTCGGCCCGGTTGGCGAACCCGTCGCTCTGGGCCGGGGTCAGGAACATCAGCTCGGGCCGCTGTCGGCGCAGGACGTCGATGGCCGGCGACGCGTCCAGGTAGTCGGCCCGGTCGGTCACCCACAGCACCTTGCGCGCCGCCTCGGGGAGCGCGT
>JANQGL010000326.1 GCA_028277325.1 Magnetospira sp. | reverse complement strand
GTCCCCCGCCGTGTCGAAGGCGATCCGCAGCTTGTCGCCGGCCGCCTCGGTCACCGTGCCGGGCCCGAACCGCCGATGCCCCACCCGGTCGCCCGGCGCGTAGCGTCCGCCGGCCGGTTTCGGGCGCGTCACCCGCTCGGCCCGCCGGTCGATGACCGGCGGCGCCGGGCGGCGCGGACGCGCTGCCGCGATCTCCCGGCGTGTCAGGTTCCAGGCGTCGGCGAACCCGGTGTGGCGGCCGGCCGGCGGCGCCAGCTCGCTGTCCAAGACCACGTGCTCGGCCGGCATCTCGCCGATGAACCGCGACGGCAGGCTGGACTGCCACTGGTTGTAGACCCGGCGATTGGCCACGTGCAGCACGTGGGCCCGGCGGCGCGCCCGGGTCAGGCCCACGTAGGCCAGCCGGCGTTCCTCCTCCAGGCCGCCGAGGCCGCCCTCGTCGAGCGCCCGCTGGTGCGGGAACAGGCCCTCCTCCCAGCCGGGCAGGAACACGCAGTCGAATTCGAGACCCTTGGCCCCGTGCAGGGTCATCAGGGAGACCTTCTCCGCGTCGTCGGCCTGCTCGTTCTCCATCACCAGCGACACATGCTCCAGGAACCCGGCCAGGCTTTCGAACTCGGCCATCCCGGCGACCAGTTCGCGCAGGTTGTCGAGCCTGCCGGCCGCCTCCGGCTTGCCGCCGGTCCGCCACATCTCGACATAGCCGGACTCGTCGAGCACCATCCCCGTCAGCTCCGGATGCGACACCCGCTCCGCCGCCGCCCGCCAGCGCGCGAAATCGCCCAGCAGGTCGCGCAGCGCGCCGCGCGGTTTCGGCCGCAGCTCGTCGGTCGCCACCAGGTCCCCGGCCGCGACGGTCAACGGCAGGCGGCGCGCCCGGGCGTGTCCGTGCAGGGTCCGCAGGGCGGCGTCGCCGAGGCCGCGCTTCGGCTTGTTGACGATGCGCTCGAACGCCAGGTCGTCGGCCGGCTGCGCGATCACCCGCAGATAGGCCAGGGCGTCGCGGATCTCCTCGCGCTCGTAGAACCGGGCGCCGCCGATCACCTTGTAGGGAATGCCGAGGGCGATCAGCCGCTCCTCGAACTCGCGGGTCTGGAAGCCGGCCCGCACCAGCACCGCGACGCCGTTCAGGGACCGGCCCTCGCGCTGCAGGGCCTCGATCTCCTCGCCGACCCGGCGCGCCTCCGCCTCGCCGTCCCACAGGCCGCTGACCCGCACCTTGTCGCCGCCGTCGCCCTCGGCCCACAGGGTCTTGCCGAGCCGCCCGCCGTTGTGGGCGATCAGGCCCGAGGCGGCGCCCAGGATGTGCGGCGTCGACCGGTAGTTGCGCTCCAGGCGGACCACCGCGGCTCCGGGGAAGTCCTGCTCGAAGCGCAGGATGTTGCCGACCTCGGCGCCGCGCCAGGAATAGATCGACTGGTCGTCGTCGCCGACGCAGCAGATGTTGCGGTGCCGCTGGGCCAGCAGGCGCAGCCAGAGATACTGCGCCACGTTGGTGTCCTGGTATTCGTCGACCAGCAGGTGGCGGAACTGCCGCTGGTAGCGTTGCAGGATGTCCGGCATGTCCTGGAACAGGGTCAGGCAGCGCAGCAGCAGGTCCCCGAAGTCGCAGGCGTTGATCGCCGTCAGGCGCGCCTGGTAATCCCGGTAGATCGCCGGCAGCCTGCCGTCCGCCAGGTCGCCGCCCCGGGCGTCGTCCACCCGGTCCGGGGTCAGGCCGCGATCCTTCCAGCGCTGGATGGCGGCGAGCAGCAGACGCGGCGGCCAGCGCTTGTCGTCCACCGGATGCGCCGCCAGGATCTGCTTCAGCAGGCGGACCTGGTCGTCGTCGTCGAGGATGCTGAAACTGGGCCGCAGGCCGGCCGCCTCGGCGTGGGCGCGCAGGATCCGCGCCCCCAGGGCATGGAAGGTGCCGACCCACCATCCCTCGACCGCCACCCCGAGCAGCGCCGACACCCGCGCCCGCATCTCGGTGGCCGCCTTGTTGGTGAAGGTGACGGCGAGGATCTCCCACGGCCGGGCCCGCCGCTCGGCCAGCAGGTTGGCGAGTCGGGCGGTCAGCACCCGGGTCTTGCCGGTCCCCGCCCCGGCGAGGATCAGCAGCGGTCCGTCCAGGGTTTCCACGGCCCGCCGCTGGTCCGGATTCAGCGCGCTCAGGAACGGCGGCGCGGCGGACGGTCGCGGCGGCGGTTCGGCGGTCAGGTCGAAGGGATCGTCCATCGCTCCCTTATAGGACATTCGGCCGGGCGATGGCACATCCCGTTTGGCGGTCGCGCGGAGAACGCGCCGCCGTCTCAACCTAGACGCCCGTCTTGAATTCGCGCCGCCTTGGGGAGACAATGGAGTCATCCAATCCGTGGCGACGCGCGGCGGCGACGGTTTCCGCCCCGGCCCAGAGGACGGCATGACCACCATCCACCACGCCCTGGTGCTCAACCTGCACCAACCGACGGGCAATCTGGATCACCTGCTCGACGAGGCGCCGTGGGAGGCGCGCGAGATCCTGTTCGCGATCGATCGCATCCCGCGTGCCCTGTGGGGCTGGGAGGACGTGGGGCGGGTCCACCTGGCGATGTCCGGCACCCTGCTCGAAGCGCTGTCCGACCCGGCGTTCCAGGAACGGGTCTACGGGGTCGTCGACTGCGGCACCCTGCTCTGGCACCTGCAGAACACCCGCATCATCGACATCCTGGGCACCGGCTACTATCACCCGGTGCTGCCGCTGATCCCGGAGGCCGACCGGCCGGAACACCTGAGCCGCTGGCAGGGCATCGCCGGCCACCTGTTCTGGCGCAGCCGGTTCTCCGGCTTCTGGCCGCCGGAAATGGGCTTCACCATGGAGCTGATCCCGCTGCTCAAGACCCTGGGCTACCGCTACGTGCTGGTCGACAGCGACTACGTGGAGCCGGTGTCCGGCGAGATGACCTGGCAGGAACGCCGCTACCGGCCGCACGTCGCGCGCCACGGCGACGACGAGATCATCGTGGTGGTGCGCGACCGCGAGCTGTCGGACGCCCAGGAATCGGGCATGGGCCACGGCTGGTTCGAGACCGAGCTGGCGGAGCGCACCAAGTGGTGCGAGTTCGAGCCCCTGGTGGTCACCGCGACCGACGGCGACAACGGCGGCTGGTTCCGCAACACCACCTGGCAGGCCAACTTCTGGGGCGCCTTCTACGCCGAACTCCTGGACTCGGCGCGCCATCAGAAGGGCCCGGTGCACCCCACCTTCATCGGCGATTACCTGGACCGCCACGGGGCGCACGGCGAGGTCACGGTGCGCACCGGGGCCTGGAACACCGGCTGGCACCGCGGCAACGACTTCCTGCAATGGACCGGATCGCGGACCCAGAGGGACGCCCTCGCGCGGCTGCCCGAGGTCAGCGCGACGATCCACGACCTGCGGACCGAACTCGCCGCGCGCGACGCCGCCGACCCGGCGGCCGGTCGCGAGCTGGAAAGCGCCCTGTGGCACCTGCTCAGGGGTGAGACGAGCTGCAACATCTACTGGGGCGAGGCCTGGGTCGACCGGGTCCATACCGACCTGGACCAGGCCCTGCTCCACGCCGAGAAGGCGCGCGACCTGATCGGCTGACCCACCGCGCCCCGCCGCATGCCCGAGGAACGCCACCCAATGGACATCGTCATGGCCGCCTCCGAATGCGCCCCGATCGCCAAGGTCGGGGGACTCGCCGACGTGGTGCATGGATTGAGCGGCGAACTGATGGCGCAGGACCACCGGGTGGAGATCATCCTGCCCAAGTACGACTGCATGCATTACGACCGGATCGACGACCTGAGCACCGAGATGGAGGACCTCTGGGTGCCCTGGTGCGACGGGGCGGTCCACTGCAGCGTGATGGCGGGACGGGTCGACGGCCGCCGCTGCCTGTTCCTCGATTCCCACTCCGACGACGCCTATTTCAACCGCGGCGGCTTCTACGGCTACCGCGACGAGCCCTATCGCTGGGCGTTCTTCTGCAAGGCGGTGCTGCAATACCTGCTGGACTCCGGACGGCGCCCCGACGTCCTGCACGCCCACGACTGGCAGTGCGCGCTGCTGCCGGTGCTGCTCTACGAGATCTACGCCGGGGCCGGCCTCAAGGACCTGCGGGTGTGCCTGACCGTGCACAACTTCATGCATCAGGGCTCGGCCGACGGCGAGATCCTGCGCGCCACCGGCCTGCACCGGCCGGACCACTTCTACGACCAGGAACGGATGGGCGACCAGATGAACCGGTCCTGGCTCAACTTCCTCAAGGGCGGGATCGTGTATTCCAATTTCACGGTGACGGTATCGCCCCGCCACGCCTGGGAGGTCCGTCACACCGACCAGGGGTTCGGCCTCGGCCACCTCCTGCACATCCACCAGGGCCGCTTCGGCGGCATCCTCAACGGCATCGAGTACGACGCCTGGAACCCGGCCACCGATCCGCATCTGGCGGCCAACTACGACCGCGACAGCCTGGACGGCAAGTACGCCAACAAGGCGGCGCTGCGCGAGCGGTTCCTGCTGCGCGACGGGTTCAAGCCGATCATCGCCTACGTCGGCCGGCTGGATTCGCAAAAGGGCATCCACCTGATCCGCCACGCCCTGGCCCACGGCCTCGCCCACGGCGCCCAGTTCGTGCTCCTGGGCAGCAGCCCGGACCCGGACATCAACGCCCGGTTCTGGGACCTCAAGCGGCAGGTCAACGACAACGAGGACTGTCACCTGGAACTGACGTTCGACGAGCCGCTGGCCCGCCTCATCTACGCCGGCGCCGACATGATCGTGGTGCCGAGCGTGTTCGAGCCCTGCGGGCTGACCCAGATGATCGCCCTGCGCTACGGCACCGCGCCCGTCGTGCGCTCGGTGGGCGGCCTCGCCGACACGGTGGTCGATTGGGACTATTCCGACCGGCCGCAGGAGGAGCGCAACGGCTTCGTGTTCCATTCGTCCGACACCCAGGGCCTGGAATCCGCCCTCAACCGGGCCATCGGCCTGTGGAATCATTTCCCCAAGGGCTTCCGCTGGATGATCGAGAACGGCATGGCGCGCGATTTGTCGTGGCGACAGCCGGCCCGCCACTACGCCGACATCTATGACTACATCCGGGTGAAGTCGCCCCCCGACGGAGGAACCGCACCATGACCGACCTTCCCGAATACGTCGACGGCCTGCCGAACATCGCCGGGCGCGAGGACCTGATCGCCGCGGCGATCGCCGAAAGCCGCCGCGATACGGCCCTTCTGCCCGGCAGCCATATCGATTTCGGACGCGTCAAGGCCTGCTTCGCCAACGCCCTGCACATGCATCAGCCGCTGATCCCGGCCGGCGGATCCGACCTCGCCGCCGCGACGATCATCGGCAACCTGCAGCACATGGACGAAAACCAGGGCATCGGCGACAACCACAACGCCCCGGTGTTCCGCTGGTGCTACAAGCGGATGGGCGAGTTCATCCCGCAACTGGTCGGCGAAGGCAAGAACCCGCGCATCATGCTCGAATACTCGGGCACCCTGTTCCACGGCCTGCGCCAGATGGGCGCCGACGACGTGCTCGACGCGCTCAAGGCGGTCACCGCCGATCCGGCCTACAACCGTTGCGTCGAATGGCTGGGCATGCCCTGGGGCCATGCCGTGGCGCCGTCCACCCCGGTGCAGGACTTCCGGCTGCACGTGATCGCCTGGCAGCACCACTTCGCGGCCCTGTTCGGGCTCGACGCCCTGAAGCGGGTGCGCGGCTTCTCGCCGTCGGAAATGGCGCTGCCCAACCATCCCGACGTCGCCTACGAGTTCATCAAGACCCTGAAGGACTGCGGCTACCGGTGGGTGCTGGTCCAGGAGCACACCGTGGAGCGCCCGGAGAACGGGTGGGGCCCGGAGGCCAAGCACCTGCCGCACCGTCTGGTGTGCACCAATTCGCAGGGCGAGACGGTGTCCATCGTCGCGGTGCTCAAGACCCAGGGCTCGGACACCAAGCTGGTCGCCCAGATGCAGCCCTATTACGAGGCCAAGGGCCTGGACCGCTGGGAGCTGGCCGGCCACCGCGTGCCGCCGATCGTCACCCAGATCGCCGACGGCGAGAACGGCGGCGTGATGATGAACGAGTTCCCGGACAAGTTCATGGAGGCGGCCCGCGAAAGCGCCGGCAGCGAGGTGCCGATGGTCAACGTGTCCGAGTATCTGGAGTACCTGGCGTCGCTCGGCATCGGCGAGGACGACCTGCCGGCCCTGCAGCCGATCTTCCAGAAGGCGATCTGGGACCGCATGAAACCGGGCGACGGCCCGGAGCGGCTGGCCGCGGTGATCGCCGAGTCCAAGCAGGCCGACCATCGGTTCCACATGGAGGGCGGCTCGTGGACCAACGACCTGTCCTGGGTCAACGGCTACGAGAACGTGCTCGGCCCGATGGAGGAGGCCAGCGCGGCGTTCAACGAGCACGTCCTGGCGCGCGGCATGCCGGCCGACGAGCACCGCTATCGCAATGCCCTGTTCCACCTGATGTGCTCGCAGACCAGTTGCTACCGCTACTGGGGTCAGGGCCTGTGGACCGACTACGGCCGCGAGATCTGCCGCCGCGCCAAGGACATTGTGCTGCACGACTACGCCGGCTGACCGACCCCGGCCCGGCCATGGCCCGGCTGATCTCCGGCCTCGCCTGCGCCTGCGACCCGGGCCGCCGGGTGCCGTTCGCGCGGGACGAGGTGGACGCCCTGGCCGCCGCTTGGTCTGATTCACGTAACGCTTGGGAACCAAGCGTCACGATCAGACCACTAGGGCCTGTAGACATTCACCGAGGGTCTGGCGTCGATATCGACGCGCGGTTCGCGCAAGGCGAGTCCTTTTGTGTGCTTGGGTCCTGAAACGAGTCTGGTGTTGGCGGCCGAAATTTGATTCAAGGCTGGAAAATGGAGGATCGCCTTGGATCGTGATTTGTTGACGGACGCGCAGTGGCGGCGGATTGCGCCGCTTCTGCCCGGCAAGGAGGGAGACCCCGGCCGCTCCGGCCGGGACAACCGCCTTTTTCTCGAAGCGGTGTTGTGGCGCGTGCGGGCCGGGGCACCGTGGCGCGACCTGCCGCTGCGGTTCGGCAACCGGGGATCGGTCTGGAAACGCTTCCGGCGATGGGCCGAGAAGGGCGTTTTCGAGCGGATATTCAACGAGTTGTCGGGAGACCCGGATTTCGAGTACGCGCTCGTCGACGGCACCATCGTAAAGGTCCACCGGCATGGAACCGGCGCAAGGGGGGGACGCAAAATCAGGCCATCGGACGCTCGCGGGGCGGATTGACCACCAAGATCGTGGCGCTGGTCGATGCGCTCGGCAATCTCGCGCGATTGGTCCTCCTTCCGGGCCGGCGCCATGACAGCGTCGGCGTCGAGGCGCTGATCGACGGCCTCGACTTCGCGGCGCTCATCGGCGACAAGGCGTTCGATGCCGACTGGCTGCGGACCGAATTGAACGACCGCGGCGCCGTCGCCGTCATTCCTGCC
>JANQGL010000230.1 GCA_028277325.1 Magnetospira sp. | reverse complement strand
GGACCGCATGGAGATCATCCGCATCCCCGGCTACACCGAGGACGAGAAGCTGGAGATCGCCAAGCGCCACCTGCTGCCCAAGGTGATGAAGGCGAACGGCTTGCGCCGCGGCGAATGGTCGATCTCCGACGAGGCGATCCGCGACCTGGTGCGCTACTACACCCGCGAGGCCGGCGTGCGGAACCTGGAGCGCGAGCTGGCCGGGCTTGCCCGCAAGGCGGTCAAGGAGATCCTGGTCCGCAAGATCGACCGCCAGTCGATCAGCCGGCGCAATCTGGAAAAATGGGCCGGTGTCCGCCGCTTCCGATTCGGCGAGGTGGAGGAGGAAGACCTGGTCGGCGTCACCACGGGCCTTGCCTGGACCGAGGTCGGCGGCGAGCTGTTGTCGATCGAGGCGGTGATGGTGCCCGGCAAGGGGCGCATCACCACGACCGGCAAGCTGGGCGACGTCATGCGCGAATCGGTGCAGGCGGCGGAGAGCTTCGTCAAGGCGCGCAGCACCGCTTTCGGCATCCAGCCGCCGCTGTTCGCCCGCAAGGACATCCATGTGCATGTGCCGGAAGGCGCCACGCCCAAGGACGGCCCCAGCGCCGGCGTCGCCATGGTCACCTCGATCGTCTCGGTGCTGACCGGCACCGCGGTGCGCCGCGACATCGCCATGACCGGCGAGATCACCCTGCGCGGGCGGGTCCTGCCGATCGGCGGGTTGAAAGAAAAGCTGTTGGCGGCGCTGCGAGGCGGGTTGAAAACCGTCATCATTCCGAAGGAAAATCAAAAAGACCTCGCCGAAATCCCGGATAACGTGAAACGTGGTCTGGAGATCGTGCCAGCGGCGACGGTCGACGAGGTTCTCGCCAACGCGTTGATCCATCCTCTCGAACAGATTGAGTGGAACGAGGAGGAAGAGGTAGAGAAAGTTGCGCAGATGGGCAATGATCAGGACGAAGACAGCATTCTTCGCCATTGAGACATTGCACAGACAGGTCGCGCGCGGTAAGGGAGTTAAACCAAGGAGCTGTCGTGCCGGAACTTCAAGCCGCGCGACGGTTCCGCAACAGAGCCGTCCAAGAAGCCGCTGGCGGGGAGACACGCCGGCCCGACGAACAGGGTTAATCTGGCAACGCTTGGTCTGGGACTAGACGCTTCGCGCCGAGACTTGACCGGACAGAAGGCCACAGGGGGAATACAAATGAATAAGAACGAGCTGATTGCCGTGATGGCAGACAACTCCGGGATCACCAAGGCCGACGCGACGAGAGCGATCGACGCCCTTCTGGACGGCATCACCGGTGCCCTGAAGAAGGGCGACGAGGTGCGAATCGCCGGCTTCGGCATCTTTTCCGTGGCCGCCCGCCCGGCCAGCGAAGGGCGCAACCCGCGCACCGGCGCCAAGATCCAGATCCCGGCATCGCGCCAGCCGAAATTCAAGGCCGGCAAGGGGCTGAAGGACGCCGTCAACGGCTGATCGGGTCTCTCGCGACCCCGCGGGCGGGTCGGGCGAGGCAAGGGGGCGCCCCCCCCGCCGGTCCGCACCGGTCCCGCCCGCTAGCCGGCCTTCGACGCGGTGCCGCCGAGCCGGGCGATTAGCTCAGCAGGAAGAGCATCTCGTTTACACCGAGAGGGTCGGCGGTTCGAGCCCGTCATCGCCCACCATGGCGGGGCGGCGGGAGCCGTCCTTGACACGCATCGCCGGCCAAGCGTATGTCGCGGTCTCGTCCGGGCGGCGGCCCGGCTCTTCGCGGGTGTAGCTCAGTTGGTTAGAGCGCCGGCCTGTCACGCCGGAGGTCGCGGGTTCAAGTCCCGTCACTCGCGCCACTGATCCTCGTGTCCGACCCGGAGACATGGGTGACAGAACGTACCTAAGACATGGGTGACAACCTCGGGCCGAACGGGTTGTCGATGGTTTGCAGGGTACGCTGCTCCAGATCGATATAGCCGAGATCGTAGTGCATGAAGGTGGCGAGCCAGATGCCGTCGTCGACCTCGGTGATGCCGAGCCGTTGACCGGCCAGGACGGTTGAGACGTTGATTTTCTTTCGGTGCATGCAGATGCGGCCGCAGGCGGTGACCAGGACCTCGCGGTCGTGGCAGGGGTATTCCAGGTCGGGCAGCCCTCGATAGGGTTTGGCAGAGGGTCGGTAGACCTCGCCGGGGCATTTCATGGCGAGCCCTTCGTGGGGCCTTTCTTCATTGAATTCGTTGACGAAGTCGTCGAAGTGGGCCTGTTGCTGCAAGGTGTTGGCACCGGCAGGCTTGGTGGTTTGGCGCTTAAGGGTCAGGTGCATGCGCTCATGCCGGGCGTTTTGCTGCGGGTGTCCGGGTTTGATGCGCTCGATGGCGATACC
>JANQGL010000208.1 GCA_028277325.1 Magnetospira sp. | reverse complement strand
TCGGCCCGGCGCCCCAGTCAAGCATTTGTTTGTGCAGCGATTCACCAAACGAATGTCGACCTTCGCCCGAATCTTTCGTTTGGATCGCTGCACTAGCGCAGATCGCGTTCAATTGGAATCGCATCGGCGATCCAATTGAACGCGTGACTCTGCGCGTCGACAAAGGTTTACAGCGGGTCGCCTTTCATCGGAGCCTCTTGGTGGCTCCGATGAAAGGCGACCCGCTGTAGTGTCCCGAATCCGCAGTTCGTTGTACTATGGAGCGGGCGATTTCGAACTTCGAATCCACCACATTAGCGCAGACGGGCGCCGGAGGGAAACCGCCGCGCGGCCGTCGTCACGACGGCTCGATGTCCAGGATCTTGCCCGGATTCATGATGTTGTGCGGGTCGAGGGCACGTTTCACCTGGCGCATCATGCCGAGCACCGCCGGCGGCGCATAGTGGGCAAGCTCCTCGCGTTTCAGGCGGCCGATGCCGTGCTCGGCGCTGATGCTGCCGCCCAGGTCGACCACCAGGTCGTGGACGATCCGGTTCATCTCCTCCCAGCGGGCCAGGAACGCGGCGCGGTCCATGCCCTCCGGCTGGGTCAGGTTGAAATGGATGTTGCCGTCGCCCACGTGGCCGAACGGACAGGGGCGGACGCCGGGCAGCGCCGCCTCGACCAGGTCGCAGCCCCGGGTGACCAGTTCGGCGACCCTGGACACCGGCACCGAGACGTCATGCTTGATGCTGCCGCCGGCATGCTTCTGGGCCTCCGGAACGGACTCCCGCAGGGCCCACAGGGCGGCCGCCTGCGGGCCGCTCGTCGCGATCACCGCGTCGCCCACCTGGTCCACCTCGAAGGCCTCGCCGAGGAGGGATTCCAGCAGTTCGTCGAGCGAGTCGCCGGGCCGCGACGAGGTGAGCTCGATCAGCGCGTAGAACGGATGCGGCGCCGCCAGCGGATCGCGGACCTCGGGCAGGTGGCGGGTCGCCAGATCGATCGCGAAGCGCGACAGCATCTCGAACGCGCTCAGGGTGTCGCCGGTCTGCGCCCGGGCCCGCGCGAACAGCCCCATCAGGCTGTCCATGTCCGGGCAGCCGGCCATGGCGGTGGCGCGCGCCAGGGGCTTCGGGAACAGTTTCAGAACCGCCGCCGTGATCACGCCCAGGGTGCCCTCGGAGCCGATGAACAGCTGCTTGAGATCGTAGCCCGTATTGTCCTTGCGCAGCCCCTTGAGGCCGTTCCAGACCGAGCCGTCGGGCAGCACCACCTCCAGGCCGAGCACCAGTTCGCGGGTGTTGCCGTAGCGCAGCACGCCCATGCCGCCGGCGTTGGTGGCGATGTTGCCGCCGATCCGGCAGGAGCCCTCGGCGCCCAGGCTGAGCGGGAACAGGCAGTCGGTCGCCTCCGCCGCCTGCTGCACGGTCCGCAGCACCGCCCCGGCCTCCGCCGTCATCGTCATGTTGAGGGGATCGACCTCGCGGATGCGGGTCAGGCGTTCCGTGGACAGCACGACACCGCCGTCCGGCACCCCGCCACCGACCAGGCCGGTGTTGCCGCCCTGCGGGAACACCGGCAGGCCGGATTGGGCGCACAGGCGGACCACCGCCGCCACCTCGCCCACGTTGGCCGGGCGCGCCACTGCCAGGGCGTCGCCGGTGAACAGGCCGCGTTCCTCGCCCAGGTAGGGCAGCATGTCGGGACCGGGCCCGATCACGCCCTTCGGGCCGAGGACGTCGGTCAGGGCGGCGAGCAGTTGGGTTTGCATGGGGCGAGCCTCGACAGGCGGTGAACCATGTCCCGCTGTGTATCACCGCCCGCGACCGGGCGTCCACCCGGCGTCGCGCCGAAGCCGCCGAGGCTACACCCCGGCACCTCGGCGCCGACCGCCTCCGGCGCAAAGCCACCCCTCGCTCGCGGACGGCGCCGAACCGCCCGCCCGAGACCTCGTCCTCACATTGAACCGAGGGCGGTTCGATGGGCCGGATCGCGCCCTAGTGGATCAACTCAAACGCTTGGGACCCAAGCGTTTGGTCGGTCGATCCACCAAGCAATTGATCTGGTGGTCCGATTCACGTAACGCTTGGGAACCAAGCGTCACGATCAGACCACTAGTAGACGGGCTCCGGCTCTTCCTGCACCGCCTGCACCACGAACCCCTGCTCGGGCGGATAACGACGCACGATCCGCGCCCGGGCCTCCTCGACCGAGCCGGCGTTCACCTTCTGCATCTGCATTTCGCCCCAGCGATCCTCGAAAAAGTTGTGGCTTTCGTTACGGGCCACCAAGTCGCGCACCGTCTGATTGAAGAACAGGACTTCGAAAACCCGATTCTTGCCGCCACTGGTTGGTTGGTACATTTACGCTTCCTTCCATTTTGCCGATCGATCACGATGGATCGCATGACCGCCCCGTAAAGCGGACCACCCCGCTTTCCGGACCCACGGCCACGGCCCTGTTTTTTCATTGGGCCTCGCACAACAAGGTAAGAAACTATCGCGCTAATCTCAAGCACAGAAAAAAAATTTTAAAGGACAGGGCGCCGACGAAAGTTACAGTATAATAAGCACCGCGCCGCGCCGGCCCTAGTGTCCCGAATCCGAAGTTCGGAGCATTATTTGGCAGGCGTTTTCGAACTTCGGATTCGGGACACTAGGGCACCGACTCCGACAATAAGGTGCACCTTTTGTCGGCCCGGCGTCCCAGTCAAGCATTTGTTTGTGCAGCGATTCACCAAACGAATGTCGACCTTCGCCCGAATCTTTCGCTTGGATCGCTGCACTAGATCAAGGGTCTATCTGGATAACACGTTGATGCGGTACGTTTTGCTCCATTTCTGACGCAGCAGGACTAGAGCTTCCTCAGGACCAGATCCAACCCCCGGACCAGGCGCTCGCCCTCCGGCCCGCCGTCGCCCGTCATCCGGTTGGCGATGATCAGGCGTATGGCGTCCACGTGCAGCCGGATCGCCTCGATCTCGCGCGGACCGGGGGCCTCCAGGGTCTCGACGAGCCGGCACAGCGCATTGCCGACCTGGGTGATCAGCGGGTACCCGAAGCTGCCGCCCTGGCCCTTGAGATCGTGGGCGACGCCGAAGACCCGTTCCAGATGGTCCGCCGCCGCGGCGGCACTCGGTGCCGCCTCCAGGCCGTCGCAGGCCTTCTGAATGCTCGCGACGTCCTCCTTGGCCCAATCGTGGAACGTCTCCGCCATCTCGGCGACGACCTGCTCGGCCCGCGCCAGCATTTCGGCGGTCACCCCCCCCTTGCCGGGCGGGCCGACCTTCTCGCGCAGCGGATGCGGCGGCTCGATCAGCTTCACTTTGGGCGGACCATCACCCATCGCCCTCACCCCACGTCTCGGAACGACCTGTCCCGTCTTCGGCGCTCACGATCCCTGCGGCAGGCCTTCGGGTTCGGCGTAACGTTTCTCCGTCCCCTCGAACGCGGCCTTCAGGCGACGCCGATCCGGCCCCACGTAGTCCTCGGTCTCGATGAACGCGTTGGGCGCCTCGATCACCTGGCCCAGGCTGCGCATCAATCCGCGCGGCGAGATGGGCTTGACCAGGATGTCGTTGGCCCCGGCATCGCGCGCCCGTTCCATCACCTGGTTCTCATCGTAGCCGGTCACCATCAGGACCGGAATCCGGCGCGTCCCGGTTTCCTCGTCGCGGCGGATCCGACGGACACATTCAAGGCCGTCCATGCCGTCCATCTTCCAGTCGATGATCGCCAGGTCGGCCGCGAAGGTCTTGAGGATCTCCAGGGCCTCGCGGCCGTCCGACGCTTCGCGGATCTCCGCGACGCCAATATGGCCGAGAATGGTCACAAGCAGTTTCCGGAAGTGGAAGTTGTCTTCCACGACCAGGATTTTCTGGCCGGACAGGTCGCGGTCTTGCATGTCCCTATTCCGTGCGGCGTGGCGACGTGGGCCTCGATACTATCCGCAGGTCGAGGGATCCGACAAGGATCATGTGTCGGTCGCACGCTCACCACGGGATATCCCTGCCGTCGTAGTTGACGAACCGGCCGCCGAGATCGGCCGCCGCGGACTCCAGGACGCGGCGTATCCCGGAGACGCTTTCGCCCACGTCGATCAGGGCGTGCGGCCCGCCCATGTCGGTGCGCACCCAGCCCGGATGCAACACCACGACGCCGATTCCGCGGTCCGCCAGATCGACCGAGAGGCTCTTCATCACCGCGTTGAGGGCCGCCTTCGACGACCGGTAGATGTACGAACCGCCGGACGTGTTGTCCTGCATGCTGCCCATCTTGCTGGAAATCGCGGCGATCACCTTGCGATCCGACCGCGCCACCTGGTCGATGAACGCCTCGGCCACCTTCAGCGGTGCCATGGCGTTGGTCCAGAACACCTCCTCCCAGGCGTCGTAGTCCAGGCCGCCGAGCATGCTCGGGCGCGGTCCGTAGACTCCGGCATTCAGGATCAACAGATCGATGGCCTCCTTCTTCCACGCCTTGGCCACCGCGTGGACGCGCGGAAAGTCCAGGATGTCGAGTTCCTTGATCACCACGTCGCCGATCGCCTGGCGCAGGTCGGCCGCGTGTTTCGGGTCGCGGCAGGTGGCCAGCACCCGCCAGCCGTCGGCGGCATACTGGCGCGCCAGTTCGAGTCCGATTCCCCGATTGGCCCCGGTGATCATCACGGTCGGCATGTTTGTTCCCCCTCCTGTTGGTCTGTCCGATGGGCCGGTGTCGCGCGCCGGCTAACGCTCGGCGCCCGGCCCGGCGCTGCGCGGGTCCGCCGGCTCGCGGCGCCCCAGCGCCTCCAGGCGTTCGAGAAACAGCGCCAGTTCCTCCGCCGCCCCCGGCTCCGGCATGTTCGGCGCGGTCTCCGGGTCGGCCGGCGGGGCGGCCGAGTCCTCCTCGATCCGCCGGTGAATCGGCACCCCGATCAAACGGTCGATGGTCTCCATGAGGTCGCTGAAATCGATCGGCTTGATGACGCAGGCGTCCATCCCGGCCTGCCGGAAGGCGCGCAGGTGGTCGTCCATGGCGTCGGCCGTCACCGCGATGATCGGAATCCGCGACACTGCCCCGCCGAGGCCGCGGATCGCCCGGGTCGCCTGCGGACCGTCCATCTCCGGCATCCGGACGTCCATGATAACGAGGTCGAACCGGCGCGACATCACCGTCTCCAGCGCCTGGCGTCCATTGACCACCGTTTGAACATTGTGTCCCAGGTGTTCCAGGTGGCTGCGGATCAGCAGCCGGTTGATCTCGTTGTCCTCGGCCAGCAGGATGTCGAGCGGCCGGCTGGCCTCGAACCGGCCCCGGCCCAGTTTCCGCCGTGCCTGCACGGCACCCCGCGCCGGGGCCAGGGGAACGGTGAACCAGAACCGGCTGCCGCGCCCCTCCTCGCTCTCGAAGCCGACGTCGCCGTCCATCATCTCCACCAGGTGACGGCAGATCGCCAGCCCGAGGCCCGACCCTCCGAACTGCCGCGAGGTCGAGGCGTCGGCCTGGATGAACCGCTCGAACAGCCGGGCCTTGAGGCGCTCCGGGATGCCGATCCCGGAATCCTCGACTTCGAACCGCAGCCGCGTGAGGCCGGCGGCCGGGTCCGACGGTTCGACGCCGACGCGCAGCGTCACATGGCCGCGATGCGTGAACTTGAGGGCG
>JANQGL010000049.1 GCA_028277325.1 Magnetospira sp. | reverse complement strand
CCTGCATGGTGAACCCGGCGGTGCCGAGGCCGATCGCCACCAGCAGGCGGGCCGGCCGGCCCTGCCGGTTGAACGCGCTCCAGGTCTCGCGGAAGGTCGGGCGCGGCCGGTCCGGACGGGTCAGCTCCGGATTGCGCGCCTCCTGTTTCCACAGCGCGATCAGGTTGAGCACCAGGGTCACCACGGCGGCCCCCTGGATGACCTGGATCAGCTTGATCTGGTTGAAATCGGTCAGCAGGACGGAATAGGCGAGACCGCTCGCCACCATGCCGACCAGCAGCATCACGTAGAGCAGGGCGACGACGCGCGGCCGGCTGTCCTCCGGCGCCAGATCGGCCGCCAGGGCGAGGCCGGCCGTCTGTGCCGTGTGCAGGCCGGCGCCGACCAGCAGGAAGGCCACCGCGGCGCCGAACGGACCCAGCCAGCCGGGCATCCCGCCCATGGTATCGCCGGACAGCACCAGGAGCGCGAACGGCATCACCGCGAGGCCGCCGAACTGCATCAGGGTGCCGAACCAGATATAGGGGACCCGCCGCCAGCCGAGCACCGAGCGATGGATGTCCGACTTGAACCCGATCAGGACCCGGAACGGCGCGAACACGATCGGCAGCGCCACCATGGCGGCGACCAGCCAGGCCGGCACCCCCAGCTCGACGATCATCACCCGGGTGAGGGTGCCGGTCAGCAGCACCATCGAGAGCCCCACCGAGACCTGGAACAGCGACAGCCGAAGCAGCCGGCCGAGCGGCAATTCCTCGGTCGCCGCGTCGGCGAACGGCAGGAACCGCGGCGCCAGCTGCCGCCATTGCTGCGTGACGCTGTCCCGCGGGCGGTTCATCCGGGGATCACCTCCATGGCCTGGGAGATGTAGAAGCCGTTGCTCACCCGCTCGGTCCGCGCGACCCGCCAGCCGGCCATGGCCGGGGACCCGGCGACCATCCGCGACAGCCTGGCCGGGCTGATCGGCTGGATGGCCGGCGACCGGTCGCCGCGCGGGAACAGCTTGCCGGCGGCGTGCATGGCGGTCAGCAGCGGGGTGCGCGGGGCGACCGTGAACACGATCGAGCCGGTGGTCCGTTCCGCCTGCGCGGCGACCACCCGCAGGATGTCCGGGCCCTCGTAGTGGATCAGGGAATCCATCGCCACCACGTGGTCGAAGGTGCCGAACGCCGGGTCGAGCATGTCGCCGACGTGCCACTCGACGCGGCCCGGCGCCGTCTGTCCCTCGGCCCGCTGGCGCGCCATGTCGACCAGGCTGGCCGAGATGTCGACCGCCACCACCCGGGCGCCGCGCCGCGCCGCCTCGACGGCCAGGGCCCCGGTGCCGCAGCCGGCGTCCAGCAGCCGCCTGCCGGTCAGGTCGGCCGGCAGCCAGCCGAGCAGGATCGACCGCATGCTGTCGCGCCCGGCCCGCACGGTGGCCCGCACCCCGCTCACCGGGGCGTCCGAGGTCAGCCGCTTCCAGGCCTCGGCCGCCGTCCGGTCGAAGTAGGTCTCGAGCTGTCCGCGCCGGGTCTCGTAGGAGGCGGTGGGCATCAGTCGAATCCCAGCAGGTCGAAGATCTCGCGGTCCGGCAGCGACCGGGCGTCGAGCGGGTCGACCCCGGCCCACAGCGCCTCGGCCAGTTGCAGGTACTCGTTCTGGACCGCCCGCACCTCGTCGGAGTCCTCCATCTCGAACAGGGTCGCCTTCTTGAGGCGGCTGCGCCGGATCACGTCGAGGGCCGGAATACGGGCCACGGTGCGCATGCCGGAACGCGCGTTGAACTTCTCGATCTGGTCGGTCTGGTCGGCCCGGTTGGCGATCACCCCGCCCAGGCGCACGTCGTAGTTCTTCGACTTGGCCTGGATGGCGGCGATGATGCGGTTCATGGCGAAGATGGAATCGAAGTCGTTGGCGGCCACCACCAGGGCCCGCTCGGCGTGCTGCAGGGGCGCCGCGAAGCCGCCGCACACCACGTCGCCCAGCACGTCGAACACCACCACGTCGGTGTCTTCCAGGATGTGGTGCTCCTTGAGCAGCTTGACGGTCTGCCCGACCACGTAGCCGCCGCAGCCGGTGCCGGCCGGCGGGCCGCCGGCCTCGACGCACATCACGCCGTTGAAGCCCTCGAACACGAAGTCCTCGATGCGCAGTTCCTCGGTGTGGAAGCGCACCTCCTGGAGGATGTCGATGACGGTGGGGATCAGGCTTTTGGTCAGGGTGAAGGTGGAATCGTGCTTCGGATCGCAGCCGATCTGCACCACCCGGCGGCCGAGCTTGGAAAACGCCACCGACAGGTTCGACGAGGTGGTCGACTTGCCGATCCCGCCCTTGCCGTAAACGGCGAACACCTTGGCGGTGTCGATCCCCATGGCTTCGTCCATGTGGACCTGGACGCTGCCCTCGCCGTCCTCTGGAACCCGGTTCGTTTCGTCCAGCAAACCCATCTACTCCTCGAATGCGGTCGCGGGGCGCGGCCCTCAGGCGGCCACTCCCTCGGAAACGTTCTCAAGATGATCCTCGAGTTCCTCGCTGACGTTGCGCAGCGCCTCGAGGACCGATTCATCCGGCGTCCAGTACTGCCGCTCGTGGGCCTCCAGCAAGCGGTTGGCGACGCGGGCCGACGCGGTCGGATTGAGTTCGGCCAGCCGCTTGCGCATCTCTTCGTCCAACAGGAAGGTCTCGGTGAGCCGCTGATAGACCCAGGGTGCCACCTGCCCGGTGGTCGCCGACCACCCCATCGTGTTGGTCACGTGCGCTTCGATCTGGCGTACCCCCTCGTAGCCATGTTCCAGCATGCCCTCGTACCACTTGGGATTCAAGACCCGAGTCCGGGTTTCGAGGGCCACCTGTTCGGCCAGGGTGCGGACCTTGCCCTCGCCCTTGGTCTGGTCGCCGATGTAGACCGGCACCGCCTCGCCCTTGGCCCGGTTCACGGCCCGGCTGATGCCGCCCAGGGTATCGAAGTAGTGGTCGATGGTGGTCACGCCGAGTTCCACCGACTCCAGGTTCTGATAGGCCAGCTGGACGTCCGACAGCATGGTGTTGAGCAGTTCCGCGTGCTGCGCCGGCTTGCCGTTGCGGCCGTAGGCGAAGCACTTGCGCCGGGTGTAGACCTCGGCCAGCTCGTCCTCGTCGGTCCAGCGGCCGCTGTCGATGAGCTGGTTGACGTTGGAGCCGTAGGCGCCGTCGGCGTTGGAGAACACCCGCAGGGCGGCGGTCTCCAGATCGCAGCCGCGCTTCTGCATGTAGGCCAGGGTGTGCTTGCGCACGAAGTTCTGTTCCGGCGCCTCGTCGCCCGCCACCGCCAGCAGCGCCGCCTCGGCCAGCATCTTGGTCTGCAGCGGCAGCAGGTCGCGGAAGATGCCGGACAGGGTCATCACCACGTCGATGCGCGGCCGGCCCAGCCTGTCCAGCGGGATCAGTTCGGCGCCGGTCAGGCGGCCGTAGGCGTCGAACCGCGGCCGGGCGCCGAGCAGCGCCAGGGCCTGGCCGATCGGGCCGCCCTCGCTCTTCAGGTTGTCGGTCCCCCACAGCACCATGGCCACCGTCTCCGGCAGCGGGTTGCCGTCCGCCATGTGGCGGCCGACCACCATGTTGGCATGCCGCACCCCGTCCTCGACCGCGAACCGGCTGGGGATCTTGAACGGATCGAACCCGTGCATGTTGCGCCCGGTCGGCAGCACCGCCGGCGTCCGCAGGATGTCGCCGCCCGGGGCCGGCCGGATGAAACGCCCGTCCAGGGCCCGCAGCAGGGCCGGCATCTCGTGATCGACCAGCAGCTTCCCGTCGGTCTCCGCCAGCTCGTCGAACAGGCCGCGCATCGTCTCGTCGTCGGCCAGGCCGCCGGCCTTCAGGGCCTCGGCCGGCCGGGCGCCGCCGACCAGGGCCTCGATCGCCGCCCGTTCGGGACGGATGTCGTGCGACGCCTCGGCGATCGAGGCCAGGATGTCGACCCGCGCCGCGCGCGACGGCGGCTTGCCGAACTCGTGCAGGCCGTGCGGGATCAGGGTGTACTCCAGTTCCAGCACCTGGGCCGTCAGCTTGCCGATCGGGTCCTCGGCCTCCTCGGGCGTCCACAGGGGCTCGGCCGGCGCCAGGTCCACCTCGGCCGCCTGGGCCTGGATCAGCTCGGCCAGCCGGCCGCGCTCGCCGGACTCGTCGTCCGGCGGCAGGCCGCGCCAGCGTTCCAGCGAGGCCTTCAGCTCCAGCAGGCCCTTGTGCAGGCCGGCGTGGGCGACCGGCGGCGTCATGTAGGTGACCAGGGTGGCCGCCGCCCGGCGCTTGGCCAGGATGCCCTCCGACGGATTGTTGGCGGCATAGAGGTAGATGTTGGGCAGGTCGCCGATCATCCGCTCCGGCCAGCACGCGCCGGACAGGCCGACCTGCTTGCCGGGCATGAACTCCAGCGCCCCGTGGGTCCCGTAGTGGACCGCCGCGTGGGCCCCGAAATCCTCCTTCAGCCAGCGATAGAAGGCCGAGAAGGCATGGGTCGGGGTGAAGCCGCGCTCGAACAGCAGGCGCATCGGGTCGCCCTCGTAGCCGAACGCCGGCTGGATGCCCACGAACACGTTGCCGAACCGGGCGCCGAGGACGAAGATGTCGGACCCGTCGGTCTGTTCGCGACCCGGCGCCGGGCCCCATTGGGCCTCGATCTCCGGCAGCCAGGTCTCGCGCGCCACGTGGTCGTCGACCGGCACCCGGGCGAACACGTTGGCCGGGGTGCCGAGCCGTTTCGAATTGCCCTCCAGGATGCGGGTCCGCAGGTCGTCCTCGTCGGCCGGCAGGTCGACCGTGTAGCCGGCCGCCTTCATCGCGGCCAGGGTCCGCATCACCGAGGCGTAGACCGACAGGTAGGCGGCGGTGCCGGTGGCGCCGGCATTGGGCGGGAAGTTGAACAGGACCACCGCCACCTTGCGGTCGCCGACCGGGGTGCGGCGCAGGGCGATCAGCTTCTCGACCCTCGAGGCCAGGGCCTGCACCCGCTCCGGATGCGGCTTCATCTCGCGGCCGCCGCTGTCCTCGGAGGCGTCGCACTGGGCGTCCAGGGCCTTGTCCTCGCGACCGCCGTAGAGCATCGGCGCGATGGCGCCGTCCAGTTCCGGGATCGCCACCATCATGGTGGATTCGACCGGCAGCAGGCCGCGCTCGGAGCCCTCCCACTGCTCCAGGCTCTGGAACTCCACCGCGTGGGTGGTCAGATAGGGGACGTCGAGCGCCGCCAGGGTCTCCTCGGCCGCCCGGGCGTCGTTGTAGGCCGGGCCGCCGACCAGCGAGAACCCGGTCAGCGACACCATCACGTCGATGATCGCCTTGCCGTCGCGCATGAACAACTGCTCGACCGCCGGCCGCGCGTCGAGGCCGCTGGCGAACGCGGTGACGACCTTGAACCCGCGCTGCTCGAAGGCGCCGATCACGCTGTCGTAATGCAGGGTGTTGCCGGCCAGGACGTAGGACCGCATGACCAGCAGGCCCACCGTGCCGCGGGTCGACCCCCTCGGTTTCGGCAGTTTCCCCGGATCGGCCGCCACCCGCTCGCGCAGTGCCGGGTGATAGACCCCGACCTCCGGGTATTCGACCGCCGGCGCCGCCTTCAGGGTGCCGCGCAGCTCGGCGCGCGGCCCGTCGGCGTAGCGGCCGACCAGCAGGCGCACCATGTTGGCGATGTTCTCGTCGGACCCGGCCAGCCAGTATTGCAGGGTCAGGAAGTAGGCCCGCACGTCCTGCGCCTTGCCGGGGATCAGTTTCAGGATGCGCGGAATCCGCCGCAGCATGGCCATCTGCTGGGCCGCCGCGCCGCTGCCCTGACGCTCGATCTTGTTCTTGTCGCCGCGCAGCTTCTTGAGCAGCGCCAGCGGCCCCTTCTGCGGGGTGTCCATGCGGAACGGGCCGAGCTTGGTCAGGCGGATGACGGCGCCCTCGGCGAGACAGCCGATCATGCAGTCGCAGGCCTCGCGGCGCGCCTGCAGGTCGGGCAGCACCGCCTGGATGTGCTCCTCCATGAACAGCATGGTGACGACGATGATGTCGCCCCCGGCGATGTCCGCCTTGCAGCGCTCCAGGGCGTCCGGATTGTCCATCCACTCCACCGCGCTGTGCATGCGCAGGGAAAGGCCCGGCAGTTCCTTGCGGAGGGACTCCTCGGCGCGGCTGACGGCGCTCGCCAGGTGCCCGTCCAGGGTCACGATGACCACCCGGACGGGGGGGCTCTTAGCGGCCGAAGTGGGCTTTTGCGTCATAGAGCGTTTCTACCGTTATGTTGGACAGGCCGCGCTCGGCGGCGAACCGTTCGGTGTTGCGGCGGGCCTTGCCGCGCACGAAGAACGGAATCTTGCGCAGCTCCTTCTCGGCCTCCGGGTCCCAGTCCGGGGCGCCGGCCTCGTCGGCCGCGGCCTCGGCCGACGCGATGTCCGCCTCGGCGGCCGGGGCCGGCCGGTGGCCGCCCGCCAGGTGCGACGGCGCGGCATCGGCATGG
>JANQGL010000440.1 GCA_028277325.1 Magnetospira sp. | reverse complement strand
CGACGGCAAGGTGGCGGTCGAGGGCTGGGCCGAGGTCTCGGAGATCGAGGCGGTCGACCTGGCGCGGCGGTTCGAGGACGCCGGCGTCGCCGCCCTGATCCATACCGACATCGCGCGCGACGGCGCCATGCGCGGCCCCAACCTGGCGGCCACCGTTGCGCTTGCGGAACAGGTGGGCCTTCCGGTGATCCTGTCCGGCGGCGTGTCCTCGATGGCCGACCTGGACGCGGTCAGGACGCGGGCCGGAACCCGCCTGGCCGGGGTCATCAGCGGCCGCGCGGTCTATGACGGGCGGATCGACCCGAGGGCCGCGCAGGCCCTCCTCGACCGGCCGGCGGAGGCGACGTGATATGTTGAAAATGCGGGTGATTCCCTGCCTGGACGTGAAAGACGGACGGGTGGTCAAGGGGGTCAATTTCGTCGATCTGATCGACGCCGGCGACCCGGTGGAGCAGGCCAAGATCTACGACCGGGAGGGGGCCGACGAGTTGACCTTCCTCGACATCACGGCCAGCCACGAGAACCGCGACACCATCTACGACGTGGTCAATCGGACGGCGGAACAATGCTTCATGCCGCTCACCGTGGGCGGCGGGGTGCGCACCAACGAGGACATCCGCAAGCTGCTGCTGGCCGGGGCCGACAAGGTGTCGATCAACACCGCCGCCGTGAAGCGCCCGGAGTTCGTGCGCGAGGCGGCCGAGAAGTTCGGCAGCCAGTGCATCGTGGTCGCCATCGACGCCAAGTCGGTGGGCCCGGAGAGCTTCGAGATCTTCACCCACGGCGGCCGCGAGCCGACCGGTATCGACGCCGTCCGGTGGGCGCGCAGGATGGCCGAGTACGGGGCCGGCGAAATCCTGCTCACCTCCATGGACCGCGACGGCACCAAGCAGGGGTTCAACCTGCCGCTGACCCGCGCCATCGCCGACGCGGTGCCGATCCCGGTGATCGCCTCGGGCGGCGTCGGCACCCTGGACCACATGGTCGAGGGCATCACCGAGGGCCACGCGACGGCGGTCTTGGCGGCGTCGATTTTCCATTTCGGCACCTATTCCATCCGCCAGTGCAAGGAGCACATGGCCAAGGCGGGGATTCCGGTGCGGCTTACCTAGTGCAGCGATCCAAACGGAAGATCCGGGCCGACAAAAGGCGCACCTTTTGCCGGAGTCGGTGCCCTAGTGTGGTGGAGTCGAAGTTCGCGATAGTATTCGGGGCCGAGTCCATGGCGAACTTCGACTCCGAAACCACGCTAGACTCAAGAGATTACCTGGTGTCCTTATCGAACCCGAAGTTCGAAAGCGCCTGCCGTATAACGATACGAACTTCGGATTCGGGACACCAGTGGATAGAATGATACATTTGACTCCCACGGCGCGTTCCCAAGGAGGCATCAGAACGCATTCAAATGTCTCGGTAAGTTGATCCACCAACGATACAGACAGGGGTTCGAAACGTCAGATTCGAACCACGGGGTGTTACGATGACGAAATCAACCGACGGCGCCGTCCTGGACGCCCTGTTCGCGACCATCGAGAGCCGGCGCGGCGCCGATCCCGACACCTCCTACACCGCCGGGCTGTTCGCCAAGGGGCGCGGCAAGATCTGCCGGAAGGTCGGCGAGGAGGCGGTGGAAACGGTGGTCGCGGCGCTGGCCGAGACCCCGGACAGGGTGGCCGGCGAAAGCGCCGACCTGTTGTACCATCTCCTGGTATTGTGGGCCGACGCCGGCGTGACGCCCGACCGCGTGTGGCGGGAGCTGGAGAAACGGCGCGGCACCTCGGGCATCGACGAGAAGCGCAACCGCAAGGCATCCTGAACCGGAGGGACCTTCCATGGCCTACGACGACGGCAACGTGTTCGCGAAAATCCTGCGCGGCGAAATCCCCTGCGCCCGGGTGGCCGAGAACGGCCACGCCCTGGCGTTCAACGACATCAACCCGCAGGCCCCGGTGCACGTCCTGGTGATTCCCAAGGGGCGTTACGTCTCGTCCGACGATTTCTACACCACGGCCCCGGCCGGGGAAATCGCCGCCTTTTCGGCCCTGGTGGCGCAGGTGGCCCGCGATGCCGGGATCGACGCCACCGGCTACCGGCTGATCGCCAACCACGGCGCCGAGGGCGGCCAGGAAGTGCCGCACTTCCACATGCATGTGATGGGCGGGCGGCCGCTGGGTCCCATGTTGTCGCGCAAGACCGGCCCGTGACGAAAATCACTTCGGAACAGAAACCCGACTGATTAAACTGTTCTGTTGATTAGGGCCGTGTCGTAGAATAGCGCAAGGTCGCCGCCTGTGTTCGTGGCGCAACTTCGGACGTTGACGAACCATGTCTGTCATCGAGGCGAAACCACCCTCCGGACCCGCGTTGTCGGCGGACTCCGTTCGCCTCGTCGACGACCTTAAGGCCGATTCCAACGGCAACATCGAAATCCCGGACACCACCGTGCTGACCGGCGGCCGCTACCTGAGGGTGGACGACCACCTGGCGATCCTGGACGGCGACGGCGGCACCTATCTGGTACGGAACTATTTCGCCATCGAACCGCCGCCGGACCTGGTGGGCCCCGGCGGCGCCCGCCTGACCGGCGACCTGGTGACGCGGCTGGCCGGAGCGCCGGAACCGGAACAGGTGGCGCAGGCCGACGGCCTGCCGACGGCGGAACCGATCGGGCGCGTCGAGGCGCTGAACGGCGACGTGACCATCCAGCGCACCGACGGCACCCGCGAGGCGGCGCAGATGGGGGCGCCGGTGTTCCAGGGCGACGTGATCGAGACCGCGGCCGACGGCGAGATCGGGATCCTGTTTGCCGACGACACCAGTTTCTCGCTCGGCAACGACGGCCGCATGGTGCTCGACGAGATGGTCTACGACCCGGGGGCCGGCGACGGCGCCCTGTCCCTGTCGGTGGTCAGCGGCGTGTTCTCCCTGGTCTCCGGACAGATCGCCAAGTTGCAGCAGGACGGCATGGTCGTCTCGACCCCCACCGCGACCATCGGCATCCGGGGCACCGCCGGGGCCGGCGGCGTCAACGACGGCGACGGCGACACGGTGTTCGCGCTGGCCGAGGAACAGGGCGCGCAAACCGGCGAGG
>JANQGL010000204.1 GCA_028277325.1 Magnetospira sp. | reverse complement strand
CAAGATGTTTCCGGCCCTCAACCGGCGGGCCGGCCTGGACGAGATCGCCGATCTGGTCGGCGACACCCTGGACCGCCTGCGCGACGAGCCGCGCATGGTCGTCCGGGTGGCGGCCGGACAGCGCGAGCCGCTGGCCGACCGGATCGACGAGATGGCCCGCCGGGCCGGCTTCGAGGGCCGGATCACCTTGCTCGAGGACCCCGAGCTGCCGGTCGGCGACTGCCGCCTCGAATGGACCGACGGCGGCGCCGAACGCGATTCCGACACCCTGTGGCGCGAAATCGACGCCATCGTCGAACGCCACCTGACCGAGGGCGAGAGCCGCGACAGCCCGCTGCCCGCCCGACCCAGCGACACGGCGCGCGCCGCCCCGGCACCGACGCCGTCCGACGTCCCTAGCGAACCGACGGGAGAACCGCATGGCTGACGACGAACTCGAACTGACCGAACTGGAGGGCGATGCCGCGTCCGGTCCGCCGCTGGTCGCGGAGGACGATTCCGAGGGTCCGGAGCTGCCGCGCAGCGCCCGCGACCTGGAGGCGGTGTACGACATCCCGGTCCAGGTCTCGGCGGTGCTCGGCAAGGCGACCATGCAGGTCAGCCAGCTCCTCAAGCTGGGCCGCGGCGCGGTGGTCGAATTGGACCGCAAGGTCGGCGAGGCGATCGACATCTACGTCAACAACCGCCTGGTCGCGCGCGGCGAGGTGGTGGTGGTCGAGGACCGCCTCGGCGTGACGATGACCGAAATCATCAAGTCGGACCGCAGCTAGACGCCCCGAGGAGACGGCCCGATGGCCAACGGTTTCGATGTGGCGGACGACAAGGCCCGATCGCAGGTGGATCTGGCGACCGTGGTCGGACTGCTGGCCGGGTTCGCCCTGGTGGTCAGCGCGATCGTGCTCGGCGGATCGCCCGCGACCTTCGTGAACGTCCCCTCGGTGCTGATCGTCATCGGCGGCACCTTTGCGGTCACCACCGCCTGCTTCTCGGTGTCGGAGATGCTGCAGAGCGTGCGGGTGGTCGGACGCACCATGGTCTATGCCCGGCGCGACCCGGCGGCGGCCGCGACCCAGGTGCTGCACCTGGCCGAAACGTCGCGCAAGCAGGGCGTCCTGTCGCTGCAGGGAATGCTGGAATCGCTGAGCGACGAGCCGTTCCTGCACAAGGGCATCATGATGGTGGTCGACGGCACCCCGGGCGAGGAGGTGGAAACCATGCTGCGCCGGGACATGATGGCCACCGAGCAGCGCCACGCGCGCAGCGCCGGCATCCTGCGCAAGGCGGCCGAGTTCTCGCCGGCGATGGGTCTCATCGGCACCCTGATCGGCCTGGTGCAGATGCTGGGCAACCTGGACGACCCGACGACCATCGGCCCCAGCATGGCGGTCGCCCTCCTGACCACCTTCTACGGCGCGGTGCTCGCCAACATGGTGTTCCTGCCGCTGGCCGCCAAGCTGGAGCGCAATTCGGCCGAGGAGGCCCTGATCAACCAAGTCTACATGCTGGGTGCCGCGTCGATCGGCCGCCAGGAGAACCCGCGGCGTCTGGAGATGATGCTCAACAGCGTCCTGCCGCCGGCCAGACGCATCCAGTATTTCGATTGACCGCCGCCCCGGGAGACCTTTGACCATGCGTTTGTTGATTCTCGGATCCCTCGAAGGCCAGATCGGCGCCGCCAGCCAGATCGCCATCCAGCGGGGCGCCAAGGTCATCCACGCCGACGGCCCGGAGGCGGCGTTCGAGTCGCTGCGCGGCGGCAGCGGCGCCGACCTGGTGATGATCGACGTCAAGCTGGACGTGGCCGGCTTCATCCGCCAACTGGAGCAGGAGCGCATCCACCTGCCGGTGGTCGCCTGCGGGATCGGCACCGACAGCCGGGCCGCGGTCGCCGCGATCCGCGCCGGGGCCAAGGAATACGTCCCCCTGCCACCCGACGCCGACCTGATCGCCGGCGTCCTGGAGGCGGTCACCGAGGAGGCCCATGCCATCGTCCACCGCGGCCCGGCGATGGCCCAGACCCTGCGCATGGCCGACCAGGTGGCGGGCAGCGACGCCAGCATCCTGATCACCGGCGAGTCGGGCACCGGCAAGGAGCTTCTGGCCCGCCACCTGCACCGCCACGGCCGCCGCAAGGATGCCCGGTTCGTCGCCGTCAACTGCGCGGCGATCCCCGAGAATCTGCTGGAAAGCGAGCTGTTCGGCCACGAGAAGGGCGCCTTCACCGGCGCCGTGGCGCGCCGCGTCGGCAAGTTCGAGGAAGCCGACGGCGGCACCCTGCTGCTCGACGAGGTGTCGGAGATGGACCCGCGCCTGCAGGCCAAGCTGCTGCGCGCCGTCCAGGAACGGGAAATCGACCGGGTCGGCGGCACCCGCCCGGTCAAGGTGGACGTCCGCCTGATCGCCACCACCAACCGCGATCTCGCCGAGGAAGTGGCCGAAGGGCGGTTCCGCCAGGACCTTTACTACCGCCTCAACGTGGTGACCATCCGCCTGCCGTCCCTGCGCGAACGACCGGAGGACATCGAACCCTTGGCCGACCATTTCATCGACAAGTTCTCCGACGCCAACGGCCTGCCCCGGCGGCCCCTGTCGGAGAACGCGCTGGCCGCCCTCAAGGACCACGACTGGCCGGGCAACGTGCGCGAACTGGAAAACGCCCTGCACCGCGCGGTGCTGCTGGCCCAGGGACCGGACATCGTCCCCGAGGCGGTGATGCTCGGCGCCCCGGCCCGGCAACGCCCGACCACGTCCGGCGGCGGCACCGCCGGCAGCCTGGTCGGGCGCACCGTGGCCGAGGTGGAACGCGACCTGATCATCGACACCCTCGAACACTGCCTGGGCAACCGCACCCACGCCGCCAACATCCTCGGCATCTCCATCCGCACCCTGCGCAACAAACTGCGCCAGTATGCCGACGAGGGCGTCGCGGTGCCGACCCCGGGGGGCGGCGAGGCCGCTTCGGAGAAGGCGCTGTGACCACGGCCCCGGGAGGCTAGTGTCCCGAATCCGAAGTTCGGAGCATTATTTGGCAGGCGTTTTCGAACTTCGGATTCGATAAGGACACCAAGTAATAATCTGATTCTAGCGTGGTTTTGGAGTCGAAGTTCGCCATGGAGTTTGCCCCGAATACCGTTGCGAACTTCGAATCCACCACACTAGGGCCTGAAGACAATCATCTTGGGAGCCTCGGTTCGTGCGAAATCGGCCCGGCTCCAGGAGTTAGGACGAAGGACATGCCGAGCATATTCGAGGACGAACGACGCCGAGGCCCCAACATGATTGTCTACGGGCCCTAGCCGATGGCGGAACCGACTCCCCCGCCGCCGGCCCGCACCGACGAGTCCGCTGCCGCCGCGCCGGCCGGGGAGGGGATCAACCTGATCGGAGTCCTGTCCAGGCAACTGCGCAGCCTCGGCCAGCGCGGCGACCTGTTCCTGGCGCTCGGCGTGATCACCATCCTCACGGTGCTGATCCTGCCGATGCCGCGCTGGCTGCTGGACATCAGCCTCGCCTTCTCGATCACCTTCTCCGTGCTCATCCTGATGACCGCGCTGTTCATCCAGAAGCCCCTGGAGTTCAGCGCCTTTCCCACCGTGCTGCTGCTGGCGACGATGATCCGCCTGGCCCTCAACCTGGCCTCGACGCGGTTGATCCTGGCCCACGGGCACGAGGGCACGGCGGCCGCCGGACAGGTCATCGAGGCCTTCGGCGGGTTCGTGATGCAGGGCAATTTCGTCATCGGGATCATCGTCTTCGCGATCCTGGTGATCGTCAATTTCGTGGTCATCACCAAGGGCTCGGGACGCATCGCCGAGGTCGCCGCCCGGTTCACCCTGGACGGCATGCCGGGCAAGCAGATGGCGATCGACGCCGACCTCTCGTCGGGCATGATCGACGAGGACGAGGCGCGCCGCCGCCGCAAGGAGGTGGAGGACGAGTCCAACTTCTTCGGGTCGATGGACGGCGCCGCCAAGTTCGTGCGCGGCGACGCGGTGGCCGGCCTGCTGATCACCGCCATCAACGTGATCGGCGGCATGATCATCGGCGTCGCCCAGATGGATCTGAGCTGGGGCCAGGCGGCGGAATCCTACACCCGCCTGACGGTGGGCGACGGTCTGGTGTCGCAGATCCCCGCCCTCGTCGTGTCGACCGCCGCCGGCATGGTGGTCACCAAGGCCGGCGTCACCGGGGCGACGGAAAAGGCCCTGTTCACCCAGCTCGGCAGCCAGCCGCGCGCCCTCGCCCTGGTCTCGGCGCTGCTGGCCGCGCTGGGCCTGTTGACGGCGATGCCGGCGACCCCGTTCCTGATCCTCGCGGCGGCCACCGGGCTCGGCGGCTGGCACCTCAAGCGGGTCCAGGACCGGCGGGCCGAGGAGGCGCGGATCGCCGCCGAGCGCGAGCGCATCGAGGCCGCCGCGGTGCCGGCCGAGGAGCCGATCGCCAACGCCCTGAAGATCGATTTCCTGCGCCTGGAGCTGGGCTACGGCCTGCTCGGCCTGATCAACACCGGCACCGAGGGGCAGAGGATCACCGACCAGATCAAGGCGCTGCGCCGCCAGATCGCGCAGGACATGGGCTTCATCATGCCCAGCGTGCGGATCCAGGACAACATGCAGCTGCCGGCCAACACCTATGTCATCCGGGTCAAGGAGATCGAGGCCGGACGCGGCGACCTGCGCCCCAACATGCTGCTGGTCATGGACCCGCGCGGCGAGGAGATCACCCTGCCCGGCGAGAAGACCAAGGAGCCCACCTTCGGCCTGCCGGCCATGTGGGTCGAGGTCTCGAACCGGGAGGAGGCGCTGTTCCGCGGCTACACCGTGGTCGATCCGGCGACCGTGGTCACCACCCACCTGACCGAGGTGATCAAGGACAACATGCCGGAGATGCTGTCCTACGCCGAGACCCAGAAGCTGCTCGACGAACTGGACCGCGACCACCAGAAGCTGATCGCCGACATGGTGCCCAGCCAGATCTCGGTCGGCGGCATCCAGCGGGTCCTCCAGAACCTGCTCAACGAGCGGGTTTCGGTGCGCGACCTGCCGACCATCCTGGAAGGCATCTCGGAGGCCTGCGGCTACACCCGCAACATCATGCTGATCACCGAGCACGTGCGGTCGCGGCTGTCGCGGCAGCTGTCCGACGCCCACGTGGACGAGGAGGGGGTGCTGTCGCTGATCGTGCTGTCGCCGCAGTGGGAGCAGGCGTTCTCCGACAGCCTGACCGGCAGCGGCGACGACCGCCAGCTTTCGATGGCGCCCAGCCAGTTGCAGGACTTCATCACCCAGCTGCGCGACACTTTCGAGCGCCAGGCCATGATGGGCGAGATGCCGGTGCTGCTGACCAGCCCCAACAACCGCCCCTTCGTGCGCTCGATCGTCGAGCGCTTCCGCCCGATGACCCCGGTGATGTCGCAGAACGAAATCCATCCCAAGGCCCGCATCAAGACGGTGGGGCAGATCTAGGAACCACGGATGACCCAGCATACCCCGTCCCCCGCCTCCGCCGCCTCCGCGCCCGGCGCCGGCCGTGGCCGCAACCTGATCGCCATCGCTTCCGGCAAGGGCGGGGTCGGCAAAACCTGGTTCGCCATCGCCCTCGCCCAGGCGCTGGCCCGGGCCGGTCAGCGGCCGCTGCTGTTCGACGCCGACCTGGGGCTGGCCAACGTGGACATCCAACTGGGCCTGATGCCGAAGCACGACCTCGGGGCGGTGATCTCCGGGCGCCTGGCGCTGAACCAGGCGGCGTTCCGGTTCGAGGACGGCGGCTTCGACATCATCGCCGGCCGCTCCGGCTCCGGCAGCCTGGCCAACCTGCCGGCCAGCCGCCTGCAGGTGCTGTCCGACGACCTCAGGCTGCTCGCCGCCACCTACGACAGGGTGGTGATGGACCTCGGCGCCGGGGTCGAGCGGACGGTGCGCCAGATGGCCGAGATCGCCGCCACCTGCATCGTGGTGGCGACCGACGAACCGACCTCGCTGACCGACGCCTATGCCTTCATCAAGGTCCTGCACATGGCACAGCCGACCGCCAACGTCTGGGTGCTGGTCAACATGGCCAACTCGCGCATCGAGGGCGAACGGACCTTCAACACCCTGCTCAAGGCCTGCGAGGGGTTCCTCAAGATGTCGCCGACGCTGGCCGGGGTGGTGCGGCGCGACAGCAAGGTGCGCGAGGCGGTGCGCGCCCAGGTTCCCCTGTTCACCCGGTTCCCCAATTGCGAGGCGGCGCAGGACGTCGAGGCCGTGGTCGCCAACCTCCTGAAGAAATAGGCGATGACCACCGTCGCCCCGCCGCCGCCCGCCGGCACGCCGCCGCCCACCCCGCCGCCCACGCCGGCGCTGGTCCTGCCCTCGCCGCCGCCGCAGCTGACCCCCCTGCCGCCCGGAAGCCTCCTCGCCGCCACCCTGCAGGCGCCGCCCCGGCCGGGCGCCGCGCCGCAGCTGCTGTTCCAGACCCCCGGCGGGCCCATGACCCTGGACAGCCCCTGGCCGCTGCCGGCCGGCAGCCGGCTCGTGTTCTCCCTCGAAAGCAAACTGCCGCAGACCGTGCTGCGGTTGCTGACCGTGGACGGCAAGCCGCCGCACGGCCTGCCCGGCGGCGTGCCGGGTGGCGCGGGCGGCCCGGCGGCGCCCCCCGGCGGAACTCCGAATACGCCGCCGCCGGCGGCCGGACCGGCGCCTCCGGAGCCGGTGGTGGTGACGCGCGGCGACGCCCTGATCGCCATCGTGCTGCGCGCCGCCCCGACCCCCCCGGGTCCGGCCGCGCCCGGTCCGACCGGCGCGACGGCGGCCGCATCCGCCGCCCCGCCCCGGGCGACCTCCGGACCCGGGGTCCCGTTCGCGGCGCCCGGCGCCGCCGAGCCGGCACAGTCGCCAAGCCGACGAGCGGCGGTGTCCCGGCCGGGCGCCGGCATTTCCTCTCCCGCACCGGGCCCGACCGCTCCGACCGGCACCACCGCGCGTCCCAACGCCCCCGCGCCCGTCGCACCGCCGGCGG